>JAJRWW010000523.1 GCA_024276595.1 Myxococcota bacterium | reverse complement strand
TTACATGGGAGGCGGCCAGGGTCACGCCGGAGGGAGGAGTCTGGGCCCAGACCGCCGATCCCCGGGCCGGGCGCTCCATGGCCCAGCAGGCCGGCAGGCTGGATGACCTGGACCGGGTGACGGTGCTGGTGGGGCCTGCGCTCGACCTGCCGGAGCTCCTCGCCGCCGCCGGGGACGAGGCGGTCCGCTTCGACCACGTGATCGGCCGAAACCCCATGACGGCAGAGCTCGATCACGGCGAGGGGCCTGGCACGGGCAGGGAGCTGGAAGGGGAGGCGGACGGGCGCGAAGATGCTGTGACCCGTGCGACAGAGCCCGCCGCCCATTTCGAGCGGCTGCTTCGCACGGTGGCGCGCCTGCTTCTCCCCGGTGGCAGGTTGACCCTGGTGCAGGTGGTGCCGCGCAGGAACCAGCGCTTGTATGAGCTGGTGGATCTTGCTTCCGACGGCTCCCCCTGGGCCCGGAGAGCGCGTGAGGCCGAGGAGTCCCTGTACACCGACGGTGCCGACCCGCTGGTTTGCTGGGACGAAGAGGACCTCTCCGCGGCCCTGCAGGGCAGCGGGCTCACCGAAGGGAGCGTGCGAGTCGAGGTGCGCCGGGAGCCGCGGCGTTTCTCAAAGGCCCACATGGAGCGCTGGTTCTCTGCTGGCGCGGGAGGTCGCCCCACCTTTGCCGACCGGCTTCGCGAGGTGGGGATGAGCGACGACGATGTGGGGCGGCTGGCAGCCCTCATGCGCAACAAGCTCGTCGACCGAGAGGTGCAGTGGCGGACGACCCTGGCCTTCTTGACCGCCAGGGCTATACTGTAGGTGTCCCGAGGCACCTCTCGCAACCTGAGGATTGTCCATGATCTCACCTTCACGTTGGCTCCGTTTCCTGCAGACTGCTGCGCTCGTCGTCCTGGCGGGAGTGCTGCTGGTTCCCCCCGAGACAGCTTGTGCCCGGCAGCCCAAGGGCAAGTACGACCTGGTGAAGATGCGCGTGCTCAACAACGTGCTCTCCAAGATTCGAACCAGGTACGTGGAGCCCAGGCGGTTGGATCCCCGCAAGATGTTCCGCAAGGCTCTGCTGGAGATCCAGCAGGACGTGCCCGAGGTGATCGTTCGCGTGAAGGGGCGAGACCGCGTGGAGGTGCAGGTGGACAAGGCGGTGCGTACCTTCTCCCTGGAGAAGATCGACAGCCCCTGGGCGCTCTCCACCGCGCTGCGTGGGGTTTTTCGGTTCATGGACGCCCACCTGCACAGCCACACAAAGCGGCGAGACGTGGAGTACGCGGCGGTGGACGGAGTGCTCAAGACGCTGGACTGCCACTCGGTGCTGCTCAGGCCGGAGTTCTTCGGCGAGATGCAGATCCACACCAGCGGGTCCTTCGGCGGTCTGGGGATCACCATCAGCCGCTGCGGGCATCCCCAGGTGCTCACGGTTGTAAAGCCGCTGCCCGGCACCCCCGCGGCCAAGGCGGGCCTGAAGGCTGGCGACCAGATCGTCCGCATTGAGCGCGAGTCCACCCTGAACCTGACGCTGAACGAGGCGGTGAAGCGCCTCCGTGGCCGCCCCGGCTCGAAGGTGCGCGTCTGGGTCAAGCGCAAGGGGGTGGGCAAGCCCAGGCGGTACGTAATCGAGCGCGCTCGGATCCGCATCCGTGCTGTGGACTACCGGATGCTCGCCGGGTCCGTGGGCTACTTCAAGGTCAAGAGCTTCCAGACATCCACCGGCTGGGAGCTGCGCCTGGCCCTCCAGACCCTCAAGGGGCGCGGCATGAAGGGGGTGGTGCTGGACCTTCGCGGCAACGGCGGTGGGCTGCTCTCCCGGGCCATCGACGTGGCGGACGCCTTCCTGTACTCGGGCACCATCGTCACCACGGTTGAGCACGGAATCAAGCGGCGGGAGAGCCGCGCCAACTGGAGGCGCACCCTCGTGGGCAAGATGCCCCTGGTCGTGCTGGTGGACGCGGGAACGGCCAGCGCCTCGGAGATAGTGGCGGGGGCCTTGAAGAACCTGGACCGGGCGGTGATCATCGGCGAGCGCACCTACGGAAAGGGCTCGGTGCAGGTGATCTACCCCAACCGCGACCGCTCTGGTTTCAAGGTCACAATCGCCCAGTATCTCACCCCCGGTGACCGCTCGATCCAGGGGATCGGCGTGATCCCTGACATCGAGCTGAAGCCGGTCACCGTCAAGAAGGGCCGGGTGGACTACTTCAGCGTGGGGCAGCAGTTGGTGCGTGAGGGAGACCGCTCCTGCTCTCTGAGGCGGGCCAGCCTGGCGCTCCGGGCCCCCCCCCCAGCGCCGCATCTATCACATGCGGGACGCCCGCCCTCTCGGGTTCAGGTGCGAGCCCTGCGGCGCCGGTCCGGGCTTCGAGGCGAGGCCCGACCCGGACGTCTTCTTCCTGGACTACCCCATCAAGCTGGCTTCCAAGGTGGTGCGCTCCACCCACTCCGCGAGTCGCAGGCGCCTGCTGGCCGGGGTGCGCCGCCTGCTCGCCAGCGAGCAGCGGGTGCAGGGCTCCAAGATCGCCCGCCAGCTCAAGAAAGTTGTTGGGGTGGACTGGTCTCCGGCGCCAGCGGGGGGCGCTCGTCCGGCCCTGAGCGCCTCGCTCTCGGTGGGCTCCGCGGGGAAGGCGGAGGCCGGCAAGCCCCTCAAGATAGCTGTCACCGTGAAGAACGCCGCCGGCGCCGGGGTTGCCTACCGGGTGCGTGGGCTCCTTTACTCCACCTACACTCCGCTGCAGCACAGGGAGCTGTTTTTTGGCAAGATCGCCCCCGGCGCCGAGCGAAGGGTCGCCCTCACGGTGAAGCTGCGCAAGGGCCTCAGCGCCCGTGCGGACGACGTCTCCATCAAGCTGTTTGCGGCCAACGGTGCCCCGCCGCCCCCCATCTGCTCCCTGCTGCGCGTGGCGGAGCGCCCCAAGCCGCGCTTTGTCTACACTTGGCAGATGCTAGATGATGTGGTGGGAAACGGCGACGGCCAGCTTCAGCCCGGTGAGTCGGTGCGGCTCAGGGTCCAGGTGAAGAACGTGGGCAAGGGCGCCGCAGAGGAGACCTACCTGCGCCTCAAGTCCCTCTCCGGGGACGCGGTGACGGTGGGGAAGGGGCTGTACGCCCTGACCGGGCTCAAGCCCGGGGCCACCAGGGTGCTCACCCTGGACTTCAAGGTGATGCAACGCATGCCCCTGCCGAAGGTCAAGCTGAAGCTCTCTGTGGGGGACTGCACAATGGGCAGATCCGTGAGTGAGGTCCTGAAGCTGAAGATCGCGCCGGCGGCGGCGGGGCCGGCTCGGGCTCGGGGGCTTTTTCGACCGAAGCGGGATGGGGTGCCGGTGTACCAGTCTCCGCGCCAGGAGAGGGTCATTGGCCTGGCCCCCGCCAGGGCCCGATTCGCGGTGGAGGCTCGCGACGACAACACCCCCAGCGGCCACTACCGGATCCGCCTGGGCCGGAGATCCACGGGGTTCGTACGGGTGTCGGACATGGTGCGGGTCAGGCGAGGGCGCCCCAGGCCGACGCTCTCCTGGAGCTGGCTCCCCTCAGCGCCCAAGATAACCATCTCCAAGGTCGCCGAGGTCACCTCGGCCGGGCAGATCACCATCTCGGGTCTGGCTCGGCACAAGACGAGGGTGAGCGACGTGTACATCTCGGTGACTCGGCTGCTACGTTCGGCAGACCACAGTCGCATCATCGGTGTGGACTCAAACAAGATCTTCTACCGCGCCAACCGCCTGGCCACCGGCGGGAGCCTGCCCTTCAAGGCTGTGGTTCCCCTGTGGGAGGGGGCCAACGTCATCAATGTGGTTGCCCGGCACAACGACGAGATCAAGACCAGCCACACCCTCCGTGTGCTGAGAACCACCTGTCGGCGGGGGCGGCCCACCCGGCTGCCGCGGACCTCGGCGAAGATTCCTTGATCGGCTGAGGTGCTGGCGACCCGTGGGCCCGCGTGGACGACGGGCTCCAGCATCCCTGTTGTGGGGCTTGACGCGGGACGTAGTAGCCCCTAGGAAGGGTCCCCATGGAGTGTGTGCTGCTCGGCACAGGGGGCATGATGCCCATGCCCGGACGACCCTTGACCGCGGTGGCGGTCAGGACCGGGGGTGCGGTCTACCTGCTCGACTGCGGGGAGGGGACCCAGGTCCCCTACAAGGCTCAGCACGTGGGCATGAGGGCCCTGCGCCTGGTGGCCATTACCCACCTGCACGCTGACCACTGCCTGGGCCTGCCGGGGGTGCTCATGATGCGCTCCCAGATGGAGGAGGCCAGCCCGTTGACCATCGTGGGGCCTAGGGGGATAGAGCGCTTCACCCGGGACGTCATCAGGGACCTGGCTTGCCGCATCACCTTTCGCCTGGACTTCGTGGAGCTGGAGCCGGGCGAGAGGGGGGCAGGCAAGCCCCTCCTGGCCTACCAGGACGAGCTCATCTCCCTGCGCTACCTTCCCCTGCGCCACTCGGTGTTCTGCCTGGGATATCGCCTGGAGGAGCGCATGCGCCCGGGGAAGTTCAGCCTGGAGCGGGCGCGCGCCCTCGAGATCCCCCCCGGCCCCCTCTACGGGAAGCTGCAGGCAGGGGAGAGGGTGACCTTGCCAGGGGGCCGGGTGGTGGAGCCGGGAGAGGTGCTGGGCCCCCCGAGGCGAGGGCGGCACGTGGCCTTTTGCACGGACACAGCCCCCTGCAAGAACCTCTACCATGTGCTGAGGGACGTGGACCTCGCGTTCCTGGAGGGGATGTTCTTGCCCGAGCACTCTGCCGAGGCCCAGGCAAAGCGTCACCTCACCGTGGTGGACTCCGCCAGGATCGCCGGCAGGTCGGGAGCCAGAGAGACCATCCTGGTGCACCTCAGCCCGCGGTACGACAGCAGGCAGGCCCGCCAGGTGGACCAGGTTGCCAGGGAGGTGGCTCCCAACGTGCGCCGGGGTCGTGAGTGCGAGCGCTTTGAGGTGAAGCTCCAGGACCGCTGAGGAACGCCCTGCTACGGGCTGGCCCGGCGCGGCCGATAGCCTGGCAGGTGGGCCCAGCGAGGGGATGATGGGTCGTGCACCGGCACAAACTCGTCCCATCCGTAGTGCTCTGGATACTCTCTCCAGGGCCCCTCACACTGGGGGTTCCAGGCGCACTCGGGGCAGCGCGGTCCCTTGGCCTTGCCCTCTGTGAGGCGATAGTTGCGGTAGCTCTCAACCACGGTCTGGGCGTCGTAGACCCGCGTCTCGGGCATGATGGTCTCGGCCATGTAGCGCTCCCGGCCTGGAAGAAAGCAGGGTGGGATGGCCTCGGTCATCACCACCCGTCCGGCGGCGATGCCCAGGTCCAGAGCCTCTGCCACGTGGCGCGCGATGAGGGTCATGCGGGGCACGACCGACAAGAAGCCTTGCTGTGCGGTGCCCAGGGGGTGGACAAAGGCGAGCTGGTACTGGTCCACGTGCAGCTTCAAAAGGAGGCGAGCCAGCTCGGACAGGTGGCGATAGTTGGAGCGGGTGATCACGGAGTTCGTGATGACTGGCTGGCCCAGGCGCTTGAGGTTGGCGATACCCCGGGTGGTCTGGGCGAAGCTTCCCCTGGCGCGGGTGAGGTAGTCGTGCAGCTCGGGGGTGTGGCCGTGCAGGGCAGGGGAGAACTCGTTGGCGCCGGCGGCGATGAGCTCCTCGCACCGCTTCATGTAGGCGAACATCCGGCCGTTGGTCTGGACCTGGATCCGCTCGAAGCCCAGGGACCTGGCGTGGGAGACAAGCTCCACGAGGTCTCTGCGCAGGGTCACCTCTCCGCCGGTGAAGACGATGGAGCTGGCGTGCTCCCGGGCGTCGGCCAGCTTGCGGCGAAGCTCCTCGGTGGAGAGATCGGGGATACGATGGCGCTTGTCCCCTTGCACGCAGAAACGGCAGCGGTTGTTGCAGGAGAAGCCGAGCTTGAGGTCCACGCGGTCCCCGAGGACCTCCATGAGGGGTCCCTCGGAGCCCAGCAGACAGCCGTCTGGTTGCCCGGGTCTAGACATGACCCGTTTGTATCACCGATGGCCTGAAGGGGCCACCGCGTGGGCAGGGGCGTCAGATTCGCAGGAAGTTTGCCACCACGAGCCAGAGGCCCGCGCCCATTCCGACGAGCCCCAGGACTCCCTGCATGGGAGCCAGCTTCACAACGAGCTGGTCCACCTTCTCCACCGCCTGCTCTTGCTTGACGAAGGTCTTGAAGGTCCCCACTCCCAGGAGGGTGCCCAGCAAGAAGTGGAGCGCGCTGGCCGCGCCGAAGGTGATCCAGAAGATCGGCACGTACTTCATGTTCCCCAGCCCCAGCACGAACCAGACGATCCCCCAAAGCCCCCACCACATGGACGCAAAGCCCATCCAGCCCTGGTACGGGGAGATCTTGTCGATGAGCTCCTTTGCCTCGGGCTTCTTCGCGATGATTAGATTGGCGGCGCCAAGCACGCCCAACAGAAACAGCCAGATTCCACC
>JAJRWW010000522.1 GCA_024276595.1 Myxococcota bacterium | reverse complement strand
TGCCTCCCCGGCGCCGGTCCCTGCCTCCCAGGAGCTCCCCGAGGCCGGCAAGCTCGTCTCCTTGACCCCCTCGGCAGCTCGGAGCCGCGGCTTCTCCGAGGGGAGCGCGGCGGACCTCGAGGGGCTCGTGGGGCTGCTCGGCCTGACCGGCGCCGAGGTCGTTTGGGGGGGCAAGGTCGTGCGCAGGGCATCCCCCGCCGGGTCGGTGGTGGCGCCCCGGCGGATGGATCCCAGGAAGCTGCTGGCTGGGGTGAAGCGGCTTGTGGTGGTGCACATCGGGGGCATGGTTGAGCTGGGCATGCTCTCCTTCGTGCAGCGGATCATCGGTCAGACCGGCCCCCACGACCTGGTGATCATCGACGTGGACACCCTGGGCGGTCGGGTGGACGCCGCCATCCGGATCCGCGACACGCTGCTGCGAGCAAAGGGCAAGACCCTCGCCTTCATCAACCCCAGGGCCATTAGCGCCGGGGCGCTCATCTCCCTCGCCTGCGACGTGATCTTCATGGCGCCCGGCGGGTCCATGGGCGCGGCCACGCCGATCACCATCTCGGGTGGCAAGGCCAGCCCCGTGGGCGAAAAGTACGTCTCGTACATGCGCAAGGAGATGAAGACCACGGCCGAGGCCAAGGGGAGGCGCGGCGACCTGGCCGAGGCCATGGTGGACATGTCGGTGGACGTGAAGAACGTGCCCCCCGCCTTGAAGGAGTCCATCTCCGGCCTGAAGAAGGGGAAGCTGCTCACCCTCACCACGGACGAGGCGCTGGCCCTGGGCATGGTGGAAGGCAAGGCCAAAAGCTTCGATGACCTGGTCTCCCAGCTCGGGCTGGATGGGTTGCCCGTTTCCCGGCCCACGGAGACCTGGGCGGAGCGGCTGTCGCGCGTTCTCATCTCCCCTTCCGTGTCCGGAATCCTGATGATGCTGGGCCTCTTGCTGCTCTTCTTGGAGGCCCGCACTCCAGGGTTCGGGGCGGCGGGCATAGGGGGCCTGGCCTGCCTCCTCGTGGTTGTTTTTGGCCACAAGATCGCCGGGCTGGGGGGATGGGAGCCCCTGCTGCTGTTCATCCTGGGGGTGGCCCTGCTGGCGGTGGAGCTGTTTGTGACCCCGGGCTTTGGCCTGCTGGGGGGCATGGGCATCCTGGCGGTGGTCGGCTCCCTGATCTGGGCGCTCATGGGCGCCGGAGGGATCCCGCTGTCCATCTCCTGGGACCAGGGCTACGTGACCTCGGCGTTGACCCGCGTCTTCGGGGTGATCGCCCTGACAGCGGCGGTGGGGACGCTGCTGGTGTGGCTGCTGCCCAAGGCACCAGGTCCCCTCGGTCGCCTGGCCCTGGGCGCTGTGATCGATGGAGACGCGAGCGCCGGGGCGCACGACCTGCCAGAGGGCCTGAGCAGCAGAGATGACCTGGTGGGGCTCGTGGGGGTGACCATCACCGCCCTGCGTCCCACGGGCAAGATGAAGATGGGGAGCAAGCGGCTGGAGGTGGTGAGCCGCGGCGGCTACGTGGACCCCGGGGTGGAGGTGGAGGTGGTGAGCGTGCAGGGGCGGCGCATAGTCGTCCGGGAGGTGTCGAGCTGATGGCGGACGCAACGTCGCTTGTGCTGGCCTCCTCCTGGACCACCGGGCAGCTCGTGGGCCTGGTGGTGGCGCTCATGGTGCTGGGCTTTTTGCTCCTGGGGGCGGAGGTGTTCGTCATCCCGGGCTTTGGGGTGGCGGGGGTGCTGGGTCTGGCTGCCCTGGGTGGCGGGGTGGTGGTGGCCTGGTCCAGCTTCGGGTCGGGGGTCGGATTCATGCTGCTTCTGGGCAGCCTGGCGGGGACGGTGGTGCTGGTGCTGCTCTTTCTCAGGAGCCGGGTGGGGCAGCGCCTGGAGCTGGGCGACACCCTGGAGGACACCTCCGCGGTGTCGGACGAGAGCAGGCGATTGCTGGGCCACGTGGGTGTGGCGGTGACCCCCCTTCGCCCCTCCGGGGCGGCAGAGTTCGGCGAGGAGCGGCTGGAGGTTGAGACCGAGGGAGAGTACATTCTAGCCGGCCGCAAGGTGCTGGTCACGGCGGTCAAGATGGGCAGAGTGGTTGTGGAGCAGGCGCCCTCGGACCTGGACGAGGAGGATCCCCCAGAGGATCGCGACTGAGCCAACGACTTTTCACGCCTCAGCGGCCTCCCCCTGGCGGGGTCGGCGGCAGAGCGAAAGGAGCTTCGAGATGATGCCGGTTTTCATGGAGGGTGATCTGAGCAAGTACGCGAGCCCCGGGCTAATCGTCCTGGGCGCTGTGGTGCTGATCTTCGTGATCATGGTCTTTGCCATGATCCCGGTGCGGCTGTGGCTGGCCGCTCGCTTCGCCAAGGCGGGGGTGGGGCTCTTTTCGATGGTGGCCATGCGCCTGCGGCGGGTGCACCCGGAGCGCATCGTGAACCCGTGGATCAGCGCGGTGAAGGCGGGGCTGCACAACGAGGTGGGCATCAACGTGGAGCGCATGGAGGCCCATTACCTCGCAGGGGGCAACGTGAACCTGCTAATAAACGCACTCATCAGCGCCAACCGCGCCGGCATCCCACTGGACTTCGACCGGGCAGCGGCCATCGACCTGGCGGGGCGGAACGTCTTCGAGGCGGTGCAGATGAGCGTCAACCCCAAGGTCATCACCACGCCCCAGATCACCGCCGTGGCCAAGGACGGCATCCAGCTCACCGCCGTGTGCAGGATCACTGTCAAGGCCAACATCGACAAGCTGGTGGGTGGCGCCGGGGAGGAGACGGTCATAGCGCGGGTCGGAGAGGGCGTGGTCTCCACCATCGGCTCCGCCGATAACCACAAGGCCGTCCTGGAGAACCCCGACATGATCTCGCAG
>JAJRWW010000521.1 GCA_024276595.1 Myxococcota bacterium | reverse complement strand
TGGAGGTCTTCTCGCGCATGCTGCGGTCGCTCCGGCTTTTCCCGGGGAGGTGATCTCGCGCGGGGAGGAGATCTCGGGCAGGTTGCCAGGCCCGGGGACGTGCCTGTGCGGCTCGCCTCTTGGTGGCCTGTCCGAGCGATTTCCTCTGCCCTTGCTGGTGGGGCGAGGTGGCAGAGCGCCGGCCCAGGGGCGGCGGTGCTCCCGGGCGGCATCACTATGGATGGGAGCCAGTATTATTGCTAATGGCTTGTGCCTGTATAAATCATGCTGTATGATCTGATCATGGCAGCTCGCAGTGTCCAGATCTCCATCGATGCCGCGCTCCTGGAAGAGATCGACCGGCAGCCAGAAACCAGGGATCAGGGAAGATCGGCGGTGATCCGTCGCGCGCTACGCCTGTATCTGGATGTGAAACGGCGGCGCGAGATCGATGCCGCGTACGACAACGCCTATGCTGGCCGGGCAAACGAGGTGTTCGACGAATTCTGCGATCTGATCGGAGCACAGCAATGGCCCGAGGAGTGACAAGGGGGGATATCTGGCTGTATCGCTTCTCCCCGCCGGACAAGCGTCGTCCAGTGCTGGTGCTGTCGCGCCAGCGAGCCCTGGATCACCTGCGAACCGCCATCGTGGCGCCCATCACCTCCTGCATTCGGGGCTTGCCCAGCGAGGTGCCGTTGAGCGTCGACGACGGCCTCAAGCAGGAGTCGGTCGCCAACTTTGACCATCTGTTCACCGTGGCCCAGAAGGAGCTGCGGCAGTATCTCGGTCACCTCGACGATGCGCGCATGCGCCAGGTGTGCGAGGCGGCAGTGATCGCCCTCGGCTGTCGGTGACAGGGGAGCACTGCTTCCTGCCGAGCATCAGCAGCGGCCGAGCTCTGGACGCGCGGTGGTGTGGACGCTCGCCGACGGTGCCGGGCGATTGTCTCCGACGAGGACCTTCGGCTGGACCGAGCTTCGGCCAGAGGAGGCCAGGCCTGAGGGGCCCGCACTTCAGGGAGATCGCAGGTGGATCTCCCCCGGCACGTAGAGATCTCTGGGGCCCCAATGGGTGGTGCCGAAAAGCGATCGGGCGGTGACGCGATAGTAGCCTGGCTCACCCGGCCTCAGGGTAAAGGTCTGCGCGGGCCCCACCCAGCCCAGGAGCACTCCGTCGGCGTAGACAAAGGAGGCCCTGTGGGTGTGGTTGTGAACCAGCAATGTGGGCCTGCGTGGGTCGCCCTTCCGACGCTTGAGCGGGTGCGGAGGCTTGGGGTGCAGGAGCTGTCTCCCCTTGGCAAAGGTCAGGGGACCGAAGAGGCGGCGATAGCCCGGGCCGGGGGGGATGCAAAGCAGCCGCGAGGGAACCTTCCGCCGCCTGCGCTCTTGGAGCAGGAACGTCACCCTCAACCAGGGGGAGGATGCGCTGGACGTGTCGGCAGGGCGGAGGTCGACCGTGAGGGGCCAGCGGTGACGTCTCCGCAGGGGCGCCAGGAGGTCCGAGGAGGTGACGCGGAGAAAAGAGACGAGCGCCAGGTCCCAGAGCAGAGCCTGCCCTTGCCCGCCTCCACCGTGGGCAACCGCCTCGCTGGAGGTGGCAGCGAGGCTGGTGCGGCGGGGCTTGCCGCCGGCGCCGGCGGGCTCGGACACCAGCAGGCCTGCGAAGGTGTGTCGGGGCAGGGAGCCCATGGCCCCCTTCTCCGCACCTTTGACACCATCGGGATCCTGGGCCAGCACCTCGAGACGCCTGGGCATGGAGCCGGGGCCCATGGCCCCCTCCATCCAGGCGGCCACCTGTGCGGGGGTGTCGGCCCAAAACACCTTCCGGCGGTGGCTCACGAGGGCCGCCAGGTTGGAGGAGGGCTTGAGCACCAGGTGCAGGTCGTCATCGTGGCCCCCGGGGGTGACCTGGCCCGGGAGGACCCAGACCAGCCGCTTTGGGTGCAGCAGCAGGTGTCCACCAAGGGCGGAGCGGCGTACCCAGGGGCGGCGGTAGCGCCGGGCCTCGGGGAGCTCCTCTCCCGAGATCTCCCCGGCAGGGAAGATCAGCTCCTGGCGCAAGGGCATCTCCCACAGGGAGACGAGCCTGTCTGTGCCAAACAGCTTGTCGTTGGCCAGGCGCGCCGAGGATCGGCTGTCTCTCTTCCGCCCCCCGGTGGGGCGCTCACACCCACCCAGGAGCACCAGGAGCGAGGCGGCCGTGGCCAGGCCGAGCTGTCTTGATGGGGCATGGAGCATGGTCTGTCAGCCAGAGCCTAGCACAGGCCCTGGGCTCCCTCGCGCCCCTTTTTCGAGCTGCCCGATCATGCGGATTGAGTTTCGCGGGGCTTTGTGAAAAACTGCCCTCTGGTGAGCCCATATGGAGCCCCAAGGAAACAGTGCCGGACGAGCCCCCAAAATATCCGTACGTCACCGAGATCGGCATCTACAAAAAGCAGATAGAGGACGTTGTCGATCCCTCCAAGAACCACCCCATCCACGACGCCGTGGAGAAGATCAGCTACGGGGGAGGGCGCTACGACATCATTGTCGTGCTCGACGGAGTGAGCGAGTCCAAGAGCAGCAAGAAGCTGGTGCCCATCGGTCGAATGCTGAGCTGGGACCTGGCGCGCTTCTGCCTGGACACGGCGCCGGAGGAGATAGGCGCTCTGGTGGAGTGGTTTCGAGCCACCACCTTTGACGACAAGTACCGCGGCAAGGGAAACACCACCGTGGCCCTGCAGCGCTTTGACCGGCAGACCGGCCAGGTGGACGGCCTGGTGGCCGGCGACAGCGTGGCGCTCCTGGCGGTGGATCGTCTCCGGGAGGGGGAAGGGGGGGAGACGGAGCTGGGCTGTCGGGCAGAGGTCGTGGCGCCCATGCACTGCGTGGCCAACTACCCGGGGGTGATCTACAACGGCTGGCGCCACGGGGTCCCCTTCGAGCCCGAGACCTTTCGATATCATCTCCCCCAGGACTGGGTGGACGCCTACCTGGTGGCCATGTCCGACGGCTACGGGAAGATATCCGAGCAGGCCGCTGCCGCGCTGTACGACTACAACGAGGTGGACCAGATCCTCGCCAGGCGCTACCCGGACTTTGCCCGGGTCTATGTGCCCGAGTCCCTGGCCGGGCTGGCGCCGGACGTGGCGCGGATGCCCAACGGGAGAATGCGACGCTCCTCCATTGTCGGCAACACCGAGCTGTGGCGGGCCATTGGGGAGTACTATGACACCCAGGCCAGCGAAGAGGAGAAGCGAGAGCTGGAGGTGATCGACCTGGACTGCCGCGCCCTGCGGGATCTCATCCTGGGGTCGAGCCCGGAGAAGCTGATTCTTGGCCGCACGGCCAAGGAGATCTTCGACTCCTCGCACCGCACCCTCCGATGGATGAGCCAGGCGCGCTACATGCAGGCAGAGGACGAGACCGGCCTGGAGGAGCACCTGCGGCAGTACCTCATGGCCGAGCATTTCACCGAGGCCATGATCTCGGAGATGTACGACTCCGATGACGAGGAGCGCCCCATACACCTCAGGCTCCACGCCTTTGGCGAGGGGTTGGGGCCCATTGGCGACGACTTCTCAGTGGCTCTCATGCGCATCCGTCGGGCAGGTTGAGCGGGGCGCACCGGGTCAGATCTGCTCCAGCAGCTCCTCTGCCCTGCGGCGGAGCCGGCCCCACTCGGAGAGGTCCCGCAGGGTCTTGAGCCGGGCCACGAGGGTCCGGGTCCGACGGGGCTTGTCCGTAACGAGGAGCTCCTCCATGCGGTCCAGGGCGTCGCCCACCACGTCCGGGTCGGGGTGGTCCAGCAGGTGAGTGAGCAGGTCGAAGTCTGCTGGCGGGGAGAACCTCTCCAGGTAGGCGTCCAGGGCAGCCACCTTGGCTGCCCTGTCGGGAGCGCGCTCGATCTTCTCGGTGAGGGCGCGCCGGGAGGGGCTGGCAGATGAGCTGGTCAGGAGGCCCGTCTCCTCGTCCCGGCGCTTGACGAGCTCCCCCACCTTGCCAGACTCAAAGAGCCGGTCCAGGGCATTTCGGTGGCTCCTGGAGGCGGCGGCCCGGCCGCGGCTGGGCCGGGACGCACCCGGCCCTGATGCGCGCCCCTTGCCGCTGTCCCTGGCGCGGTCTATCTCGCGCCAGGAGCGCCTGCGTCTCTTCTCGTCACCCATCTGCCGCGGTTGAGAGGGGGGGCCGGCTCAGCCCTCTGCCGGCTGGGCGGATTCCTCGCCAGGGTTCTTCAGGGTCATGATGGCGTTGAAGACCGACGCGTTGATCTCCCTGGCGCGGTCGATCTCCACGTCAAAGCGTTTGGCGGCGGCCACGGCGAACTCCTCGTCCAGCCTGCCGAGGCGGAAGGCGTAGGCGAACACCGACCGCCGGTAGAGAAACTCTCTCACGGCAGTGGTGACCTCCTCCCGAGTCGCCTCGTCCACGAGCCGGGACGCCCACCTCTCGAAGAGCTCCCGCTCGGCCTCGGCGAAGTCCTCATCCACGTAGGCCGTGATGAAGACGTAGCCCAAGAAGCAGCTCCTTGCCTCTGGTGAAGAGAGCTGCTCGAGATCCTCGTCGGTGACAGGTGAGTTGAAAGCCTCGTCCGTCGGATCGGTCTCCGGGAAAAACTCGTCGACGAACTTCTCCAGGTAGGCCCGCTCCCGCGGATCCTGCACCCCGTCCGCCATGGCCATCTGCGCGATGCCCCGGAGGCAGATGTTCCGCTCCAGGTCGCTGAGCTCGGTCGCCCTAAGTAGCTTCTCGATTACCAGACCCATGTGTTTCCTCGCCAATCGGTCAAGATGGAAAAAAGCCTACGTTGCTCGACGCAAAAAGACAAGCCCTGAGTGACCTGGGCTTGCTGGTGGTTGGCGTGTTGGCGTTGACAGGTCGGGATCGGCCGTCGTAGGAATGGAGGCTGAGCCAACTGCCCACGTGGGCATTTCCGTCTCGCCAGAGGAAGGGCGAGGCAGACGCCGGAGCGATAGTCATGGGTAAACGCCGATCAGCGCAACGCATGGGGCCAGCGCCATGTTTGGGGTCGAGGTTGAACCTGGAGTCTGTACCACTGGCCTGGCCTGGGCTCTGGGTGTCGAAGGTGACACGAGCGCTGTCTCTGCTGGCGCCGCTGGCGGCTGTGGCCGCCCTGCCCGTTCCTCTCTGGGTGTGCGGCTGCAGCGGCTCTGGGGTTGGGGTGTGCGGCAACGGGATCGTGGAGCGGGGCGAGGCCTGCGACTGCGGCGAGGACCCTGAGAACGTGCCCGAGGACTGCTTCAGAACGAACGGGGCCCAGAACTCGAGCTGCAGCGACTCGTGCGAGCTGCGGGAGGTGCACTTTACGAGGGTCATCCTCAAGTGGACCATCAATGGGGAGTCTTTTCTGATCCCCGGCCAGTCCTTCGACACCTGCAATGACGTGGGCGGGGTCTACGTGCGGGTGCTCCTGGAGGGCCCCGGGGGCTACTCGGAGGAGAGGCCCCAGGCCTACTGCACGAGCTACCAGGTGGAGTTCATGGAGGACCCCCTCGCGGCGCCCATGCTGCCCGGCGCGTACAACGCCTGGCTGGAGATCCAGACGGCAGAGGCCACCCCCCTGGCGCCGCTCGTGCAGGTGGAGCTGCAGGTGGTCGAAGGGGTGGACAACGAGGCCACGGCGGACTTCCCCCTCGAGAGCTTCTACGACTACGAGAACATGCGTGGGCAGTTCAGCGTGCGTGCCTACTGGGGTGATGACGGCGTGGGCTGCGGGGACGCCACTCCACCGGTGGTGGACCGGGTGTTCACCGTCACCCAGGACGGCAGCCCCCTGGCGGGCTACCCGCAGGAGGCTCCTTGTGAGGATGAGTCTGTGTTCTTCAGCGATCTGTCGCCAGGGAGCTACCAGGTCCGGGTCGAGGGCTACGACGCGGGAGCCGAGCTGCAGTTCTGCGAGGAGCTCGACGTGAAGGCGGGCGCCGAGAGCCAGCCCACCTACTACCTGGTCATCCCCCCGCTGGCCCTGTCGGAGCGCTGCGCTCCCTAGCCGCGCGCGGCCGGAGCAGATATCCAGAGGTCGGCCAAAGCAGGAAGGAGAGAGGGAACGTCATGAGCGAGCATAGAGCGCTGCGGATCGGGGTCGTGGGTCTGGGTCAATGTGGCGGCAACTTCGCCGCGGAGCTTGCCAGCCGGGGCTACAGGGCCCTCGCGGTGAACACGTCGCAGACGGATCTGCGCTCCACCGGCGGCCTGGACGAGGAGCAGCTACTGTACCTGGGCACGGACGGGCTCAACGGGACCGGTGGCGCCGCCGCTGTGGGAGCGGAGTGCCTCTCAGCCCGAGGGAGCGAGATCCAGGATGTGGTGGGCCCATGGACAGACGTGGACGCCTTCATGGTGGTGGCTGGCCTGGGAGGGGGCACGGGCGCCAACCTGGCCCATGTGGTGGAGCTGCTCTACTGGGATGAGCGCCCGGTTCTGGCCCTGGTGGTGCTGCCCTCCTCATCGGAGAGCCACACGGCCAAGGTGAATGCCCTCCTGGGGCTCAACGACCTGCTGGACGCTCCCTTCGAGGCGTTGATGGTAGTGGACAACCAGCGGCTGCAAAGGGCCTTTGCCAACGCGGGCATCGACCAGTTCTTGCGAGAGGGCAACCGGGCGGTGGTGGCCGCCCTGGACGAGATCAACGGCCTCTGGTCGGTGGACGGCCTCTCCTCCATTCGCAGCCTGGATCCCGGGCAGCTCCAGCGCACCCTTCTTTCTGGCGGGGTGGTGGTGTTTGCCAGCCGAGAGGTGAGCGATCCTCTCTCGCCAGAGGTGCTGCTGGACACGGTGCGCTCAGCCGTGGCGGACCACGAGCACCTGGGCAGCGGATACGAGCTGGACGACGCGGTGGTGCTCAGCGCGGTGCTGGTGGCGAGCGACGACGTGCTGGCAGACACTCCGGCGACGGTCTTTGCCGACTTTGCCACTGAGCTGAAGGGCGAGACGGGTGGAGCGGACCTGCACCTGGGAATCTACAGCGGAGAGGTGGAGCCCGCCAGGCTTCACCTGATGGTGGGAGGGCTGCCTCTCCCCAGTCGCGCACAGGAGCTGCTGGAGGAGGCCGCCACCGAGGCAGAGAGGTTCTCCGCGAAGAAGGCGCCCCGCACCAAGCTCCAGAAGCTGGACCTCTCCGGCCTTGCCGCGATAAACGCGGGCCTGGGCCTGACCTCCCCCTCCTTCGGGGGCAAGGGCATGGCCAAGATCTCCGCCGGGGCTGGCGGGTCACCCGCCGGGGTTGGCGAGCCGCTGGAATCCGGGCAGGAGCCAGGGCCACTGGTGGACCTGGACTTCGACGAGGAGGAGCCCTCGGTGGTGGAGGAGGAGATTGTGGGTGACGACGGGGACGGCCTGGAGGTGGTGGAGGAGGAGTTCCAGGAGCCAACGGACCACGGGTAGATCGCGCCGAGCCCTGTTGCACGCTTTGCGCGCCGAGCTTGGGGGAGTCTGGGCTCAGCTCGCGTCTGCGCCAGCGTCCTCTCCCTCGTGGTCGCCGCCATCCACCTGCCCGCCGGGGCTGGTGAAGCCCACGCATACCCCTGTCTCCACCTGGCAGACCTGCAGGTCGGGCTGAGGGCAGTCCTGGCGGGTCTTGCAGCCCCGCTCCACAGAGTCCCCCAGGCTGCACCCCGCTGCTCCCAGGATCGCCGCCGAGCCCAGGATCGCCGCCCCACGGATGAGAGCCGCAGTGGCCAGGGAAAGAAGAAAGCGTCGCATTGTCCCCAAGGCTATCTCGACCCCGTCGCGTCTGTCAACGTGGCCGCGCGGCTGCCCCAGGATGGATCCCCGACGGCCTGCCCTGGTGCTCGTCCGGCCGCCGCGGGCCCCGCATGGGCGCCGCGGCCTGGCCGGCGGCGCAGCTCCCCCAGCCCCCGCGCCAGCAGGGCTCCGACGACAGATGCCTGGAGAAGGCCGACGCCGGGGCGGGCCCAGACGGTGTCGAAGGCCTCGGTGTCCAGGATGCTGTCGCACAGCAGCAGGAAGAAGTGCTGGATCACCTGGGACCACCTTGGCCGCTCCTTGCTGTAGCCCTGTCGGCTTGGCAGCGGCGTCACCGCAAGGATCATGAGCGCCATCATGCGCAGCGCCGAGACGACCAGGACTTCGCGGGGGTGGCGTGACCAGGCCAGTCGACGGCGGTATTCCTGGAGCTTGGCGTCCGCGGTCTGGTGAGTCTCATTCTCGCAGCGCCAATGTGTCCTGGCGATGGTGAGGGCGCTGCGAGCTCCCAGCTCGTCCGTTGTCTGGTCCGCCACGTAGTAGCGGTTGCCGAGCTTCGTCTCGCCGGTTCTTGGGTCGATGGTGGTTCGCTGTACACGCACGAGCTGGCGGGCGTGGGTCCAATCCAGCCAGCCCCACCGCCACCGGTCAGCGCCGCTCCCATTCCAAGACTGGATCACTTCACCGCCAATCGCTAGATCACGCCGCCGCCGCTGAAAGGCCCGCCTACCTGGCGCACCGGAAGCCCACGTCCGGCTCCCGCCTGGCAGGGTCCAGCCAGCGCTTGGTTGCGGCCCGGGAGAGGAGCCTCAGCCTCCGCCAGCTCCCTCC
>JAJRWW010000520.1 GCA_024276595.1 Myxococcota bacterium | reverse complement strand
GTGGGGCTCCACCCGGTGCTGCACCACGACCTGGCCATCACGCTGCTTTACTTCGATGACGTGAAGGAGCTGATCAGCTATCCGGCGGTGCCAGTGTCCGACGAGCTTCTTTCTCGGACAGAGCGGCGGGTATGTGAACGATACGAGGAGCTCAGCGGCGTCATGCCCGTCGCGGCAAGGATGTCGCACCACGGGCGCGAGCAGGGATGGCAGTCGAATGTCCGCTGCGAGGAGCCCCTCTTGCAAATTGGCTCCGAGATCCACGTGCCCCTCCTGGTGGGGCCGGATCGCCAGACCATCGGTCTGCTCTGGCTGTGCAGCGGGCAGCAGGACGCCTTCTCCGATGACCATCTTCGCCTCTTGCAGTCGGTTGTGCAGCAGGCTTCGGTCTCGGTGGAGCGACTGCGCACCCTGGTGGCGGCGGAGCGAAGGCGCCTGGAGCAGGTGCTGGAGCACATCCCTTCGGGGGTGATGCTGGTGGATCTGGAGACCGCTGAAGTGTTGATCCAAAACGACCGCGTCCTCCATCATCTCGTGGACATCTCTTCCTGGCGTCCTGGAATGCGGCTCGAGCACCTGGGAGGATACGAGCTGGAGGAGATCGTTCAGCGGGCGGTCGACGCCCCGGTGGAGATAACCACGGGCAGTGGCAGCGATCTGCGGGTGCTCCTGGTTCAGGCGGCCGCTGTCAGGGATGGGATGGCCACTGGACGCCACTACGTGCTCACCCTCCAGGACGTGACCCGCGAGCGGGAGATCGAGCAGCAGGCCCGGGCTCAGGAGCGGCTCGTCACCGTGGGGCAGCTCGCTGGCGGAGTGGCCCATGACTTCAACAATCTGCTCACGGTCATCTTGGCCTCGGTGGGCTTTTTGAGGGAGGGCCTGCACGCAGAGGATGCACTTGTCGAGGATCTCGACCAGATCCAGAGCGCCGCTGACCGGGCCGTGAGCTTGACTCGCCAGCTCCTCGCATTTAGTCGGCGCCAGGTTCTTCAGCCCAAGGTGATCGACCTGAACCGGCTCGTGCTCAACGTCGAGAAGATGCTCAGGCGGCTCATCGGCGATGACATTCGGCTCATGACCTGCCTTGCACCCGACCTGAGCTAGGTAAAGGCAGATCCAGGCCAGATAGAGCAGGTGGTGGTGAACCTCGCGGTCAACGCCCGAGATGCCATGCCCGATGGTGGGACTCTGCTCATCGAGACGTCGCTGGTGACATTGGATGACTCCTATGTGGCGGAGAGACCCGGGGTCGCTCCTGGCCGATACGTGATGCTTGCCGTAAGCGACACAGGGGTCGGCATGGACGAGGAGGTTCGACGTCGCGCCTTCGAGCCGTTTTTTTCCACGAAGGACAGGAGCCGCTCCACGGGCTTGGGGCTGGCCACAGTCTACGGCATCGTGAAACAGAGTGGCGGGAACATTTGGCTTTACAGCGAGCCGGGTGAGGGCACCACCTTCAAGGTGTATCTTCCTGCGCTGGATGTGCCGGCCAGCACCTGGGGCCTGCCCGGACCACAGGAGGCCGAGCAGGTGCGAATCGTCCAGGACACAACGGTCCTGGTGGTGGAGGACTCGGACGCTGTTCGGCGGATGACCTCCCGTATTCTGGCCCGGGCCGGGTACTCTGTGCTGGAGGCCAGAGATGGGCTCGAGGCGCTCACGGTCGCCGATGGGTACGATGGGACCATCCACCTGCTGTTGACCGACGTCGTGATGCCCGGACCGAGCGGCCGAAGGACGGCAGATCTGCTGCTCAAGCGGCGCCCCCAGATGAGGGTGGTCTACATGTCCGGGTACACGGACAATGCCATCGTGCACCATGGTGTCCTGGACGCGGACGTTTGCTTCATTCAGAAGCCGTTTTCGGCCCACGACCTGTACGATGCGTTGCAAAGGGCGCTGGAAGCTGGGAAGCAATGAGAGAAGGCCATGAATGAAAACCGCGGCATCCTGGTGGCCCTGGTGGTGGGCGGGCTGGTGCTCATGGCGGTGCTGTTCATGCTCTTCTCCCACTGCGGCGTGGGTGGCAGGGGCGGCCATGGACGCACCGGCGGCTTTCGCACTGGCGGCTCAGGTTCGAGCTCCTACGGTGGTTATGGGAAGTGACCGGTGGGGGAGAGGACCCCGTGCGGAGAGTCCGTGGGAGCTCGGCGAGGAGTCAGGAGGCTGAGGGCTTCGAGTCGGGCCTCATGAGCATCATGGCCAGGCGGCAGTAGAGGGCCGCGCGCCAGTACAGCTCCACTGCCTTTATCTGGCCGCCCAGGCTCGCCTTCCGGAGCTGCTCGGCGGCCTGGAAGAGCATCCTCGAGATGGTGGGGATGTAGTTGAGCGTCTTGCTCGACCTGAAGGCGGCCTCCAGGGCGAAGCGCCTTCCTCGGGAGAGGGCGTTGGTGAGCACGGTCATGCGTCGCAGCCGCGGCTTGATCACGCCCGACTTGATGTTCTGGCCAGAGCTGACCTTGAAGCGGAGCTTGGCGGAGGCGATGTACGCCGCAACGGCGGCTCCAAGGGCCGCGTAGCCCTTGCCGAAGTCCACGGTCTTGTGGGCCAGCTCCCGCTCCCGCATTGCGCCAAGCACCAGCTTGCCGCTGCGGTCAAAGCCCAGCCGGGCGATCACATAGGTTGGCACGTTCACGTTGAGGTACTTGCGGATGAAGTATCCCCTGAAACCCCTGGGGATCATGGTCTCCAGGTAGTCCAGGTTCGCCTTCGCCGCGGCGAAGAGCTGCTTGGTCAGTGAACGCATGCGCTTGCCAGAGAGCTTCAGCGCGGAGGTGTTGGGGGTGTACAGGCGGGCGTGATCCAGGGCGAGGTGGGACTTGCCGAAGGCTATCCCACCGAAGCGCACGGCGGCCTCCACGTAGGCTGCCACCTTCTGGGCGAAGCGACGCTCGCGGTACAGGCCGTACTTGCCAGAGGACCGACGGCGACGGTAGCGGCTCATGCGCTGCATCCGCTTCCAGAAGCGCTTGTACTGCTTGAGGAGCTTGAAGCGGTAGCGGCCTATGCGGGCGAAGGCGACCCCATGGATGAGCTCTTCGTAGCCGCTGATCAGGGCCAGGGCCTGGTCTACGGTGCTGGGCTTTTTTGCCTGCTCGAGCTGCTTTTGGGTCCTCTCGACCTGCTTGAGGCGCTTCTCCATGTCGGAGGCTACGACGAAGAGCTTCTTCTTGAAGGCGCCGCTGGGCTCGGGTGGTCTGGCCATCTTGGGGTGCTCGATATCAGCCAGCTCCTTCTTGTACTTCCTGCACGCCTTGGTGGCCCAGCCGATGGCGCCGCACTTGTACTCCTGGGGAGTCTTGCCCTCGATGTCGCGGAGCAGTGCACCGGTGGCCACCGACCAGAGCTTCACGGTCCCCCCCTTGGCTCCCGAGACGAGCAGCTTGCCCTTCCTGCCCATGCGGACCCCCATCACCCGGCGCTTGTGCCCCTTGAGGGTGCCGATGATCTTGCCGGACTTCAGGCTCACAAGGAGCACCTTGCTGTCGTCGGTCCCCACCGCGAAGAGCTTGCCTTTGGGGCCCACGTGCACGTCGATGCAGTCGTCGGAGGTGGTGACGTGGAGCAGGCGCTTGCCGGTCTTTACGTTCCACACCCGCGCGGCGTTGTCGCGGCCCGCGGAGGCGATGACCTTGGAGCGCGGCCCGAAGGAGAGGGCCCAGACCCAGCTCGAGTGAGCGTCGATGGACTTGAGCTCCTTGTAAGAGGAGAGGCTCCATATCTTGATGACCCCCTCGTCGCCCGCCGTGGCAAAGAGGCGGCCGTTGGGGCTGATGGCCACGGCGTTCACGTCACGCTTGTGGGCGGTGATTGTCTTGAGGAGCCTGCCCGTCCGGGCGTCCCAGACCTTGGCGGTGTCGTCGGTGCTGCCGGTGACGATCTTGCGGCCCCTGGGCCCAAAGGCCACCGAGACGATGATGCCGGTGTGGCCCTTGAGCGACTTGAGGAGGCGTCCATTGCGGGTGCTGTAGATTCGAGCGACCTTGTCCACGCCTCCCGAAACCAGCTTGCGCCCCCGGGGCCCCAGGGAGACGCTCCAGAGCATCCTGGGGCTGGCCTTGATGGTCCGCTTGAGCTTGCCCGTGGTGACGTCAAACAGCCGCACGTCCCCATTGAAGTAGGCCACAGCCGCGGTCCTGGACTGGCTGTGAAGGTCGATTCCCATGATGGGGCCTCCGCGCTCCTTGGAGAGCCGGTACTTGGCTCGCCTGGCCGCCCACTTCTTCATCTGCCACCGCCGCTTGACCCAGTACTGGCTGAGGATGGTCTTGTTCCAGCGACGCCACAGCCCCACCACCTCGGTGAAGGATGCAGCGGTGTAGGCCCAGGTGGCGCTGCGTACGGCGTTGTAGTAGGCCGCCCCGAAGAGCTTCTCCTTTGCGGCCTGGTCCGAGACCTTCTTGTATCCCAGCGCTGGCGCGAGGCGCTTGGTGTAGAGCCGGGTGAGCCAGGGGCTCTTCATGCGCGACCGGGCCTTCTTCAGGTAGGTCTCGTGCATCTCGAGCCAGCGGCGGGTCATCTGCGCCATCACCGGGTGGAGGCTCGTGGAGAGCGCCATGGCCTTGGGTGACACCGTCTTTCGGAAGGCGAGCTCCTTGCCCGTGAGCAGCTTGTAGGCCTGGTAGATGTCGCGGATGGGGACCGCCCTGGCGCCGTGCTCCGATGCCAGGTCCTCCAGGTCCACCACCAGCCCCTTTTCGTTCTTGAAGCGCCTGTTGCCCTCGGGGTACCCCAGGACCTTCTTGCCCGCCTTGATGGCCGCGAGGAACTTGTGCTCGAGGCCGCCCACCATGCCCACGGTGCCGTCCGGGTTGACGGTGCCGGTCATGGTGGCCTCTGGGATGACCTTGTCGCCCAGGATGGCTGCCATGAAGCCCGCGGTGAAGAGAGCGCCGGCAGAGGGGCCGTCGATGAACCCGGTGGACTTCGCCAGGAAGCCGTAGTCGATGAGCTCCCTCCCGAGGGTCTGAGCGGCCTTCCTGGAGGCGATCCACACGGACGCCTTCCAGGTCTGGCCTGCGCCGCCCGGGAACTGCTCTGCCACACCCACGCTCGTCACCTGGCGGGTGTTGGGAAAGACCTGCAGGACCACCTTCGTCATCCCGCCGGTGTAGGTGTAAGTGTACTTGTAGCCCCTGGAGCCACGGCGGTGTCGCCCGCGCGGGCCGTGGCGGCCGCGGCGGCCAGCGATCCTCTTCTTCCCCTTGATCTTCACCTTCTTGCGGCGGACCCACAAGGCATCCACGTACACCTCTCTGGAAGCAGTGAGAAGCGGCGCCACGAAAACGGGAGAGCGCGGGGCCGAGGGGCCTGGAGCAGCCGTGGGCCTTGGAGCTGGTCTCGGGCGCGGCCTCGGACAGGCAATGAGCGAGGCCGCAATCCACGAAAAAAGCGCGAGTCGAACGAGCGAGTGCATTGTCATCCTCCGACAAAGGGGCAGCGGGCAGCCGAGAGGCGCCACAGCCAGGGTGTGGGGGGCTTCGGCGTTCAGGAAAGGGGCGGCAACGCCCCCGAGCTGAGCGCCACAATAGACTATTTTGTCGGCCTTGCAAAGAGGGGCGCGTGTTACAAAAAAGCCACATGGAGATAGGCCGCTTCCCGTGGCGGCCAGTCAGCCGCTGGCGGGAGGCTCCGCGCTGCTCGCGAGGTGCGCGGGGAGACGGATCTGAACGACCGTACCCTTTCCAGGGGTGGAGTTGATGTGGATGGTCCCGCCCATGCCGGTGACTATCCGGTGGGTCACGAAGAGCCCCAGGCCAGTGCCTTCACCCACGTCCTTGGTGGTGAAGAACGGGTCGAAGGCCCGCTCCTGGGCCTTGGGGCTCATGCCTGCTCCCTGGTCTGTGCACAGCAGCTCGACCCAGGTGTCGATCCGTCGGGTGGTGATGACGACAGGGTTCGGATCCCCACCAGCGCTCTGGGGTCTGCCCGCCGAGTAGGCGTCGAAGGAGTTGGTCAGGAGGTTGTAGATGACGCTCTGGAGCGCGGTGGGCGAGCAGAGCACCAGGGGCAGGTCTGGAGCCAGCTCCCGGTGTACCACGACGTTGTTTTTCTCCAGCAGCGGATCGATGAGCCCCAGGGACTCCTCGATGAGCAGGTTCAGGTCCGTGGGCACCGGGGGGCTGTCTGGGTCCGTTCGGCTGTACGCCGCGAGCTGGTCGATGATGTCACGCATCCTGAGGGCGCATTTTGCCGCCCGGCCAGCCTGGTCTGCCGAGCCTGGGTCCGACGAGCTGCGCTGGATGTGCTCGGTGTACCCCAGCACTGCCGTCAAAGGGCTGTTGAGCTCGTGGGCCATTCCAGCGGTGAGCAGGCCGATGGAGGAGAGCTTGGCGGCCTGGAGCATCTCCGCCTGCATCTTCTCCCGGTCCTCGAGCATTGTGTCGAAGTCCAGCTTCAGCACCCGCAGCAGGGCGTATATGGGTGCCAGCGGGTCGGCGGGATCCACGAGAGGATCCTCGATTCCCGAGGTGTACCAGTCGATCCGTGCAGCGTACTGAATCAGGGAGGAGACCCGGCGCGAGAGGTCGGCGCGAGAGTAGGCGGTCTGCCCTCGGAGGCGGCTCAGCAGGCTCGGATGAGCGTCCGGATAGGGCAGCGAACGGACGAGCCTGAGCGCATCGTCGAGGTTTTGGGCAACCAGGTACGGGAACGGCAGGGCCGCGTTGGCGATCCGTGCCACCGCGTGAACCGACCTCCTGGGGGAGAGGATCACCACTCCACGACATGGATGTCGCGAATGGATCTCCACGTAGCGGTGATGCATGTATCGCAGGGCGCCCAGGTTGACCTGGCGCAGCATGGAGAGATCCGAGATCTGCGCGAAGCTGCCGTCGGGGCAGACACCCTCCCGGGTGACGATCTGCTCCAGGAGGTCGAGCAGGTGGGCGGCCGCCGTGCGCCCCAGCCTGCCACGGGCCTTGGCAAACAGTATGTGGTCGTCCCAGACCTCGATCTCCACATGGTAGCCGCCCACCGCCACACTCCAGCCATCGCGGATGGTCCTCCTGGGAGGGGACTGATGATGGAGAGTGAGCTCCGGGGCATGAAGCTGGGCCAGCGCCTCCTGCACTGCCGTGGCGTAGCTCGACACGTAGTACACGGGCCCCTCTGGATGGGGGCTCAACGCCTTGGCGCTGGCCATGATCCAGCGGAAGACCCGCGGCCCTCCATATCCCCAGTAGCCCCGCATGGCTCCGCGCTCATACTCGGCCGATATCAGCTCTGTAAACTGCGTGCGGCTCATGCGTGGATGGCGCAAGGAGATATTCGAGTAGTCCTTTATCTCACAATAGTCACTCTCCCACAGCCCCGCCTCCTCCAGCACGGCCCGGCGCTTTTCGAAAAGCAGCGGCATCCCCGACCTGCCCGCTTGCCCCACGGGGCGCGTGTGCAAGATCTGGTCGCCCACCAGCGAGAAGGAGACCCGGTAGGTCGAGGTGAGGGGGATGTTCTGCCAGGCGGGTGGCTTCTTTAGCGATAGCCCCGACGCCGGACATCGTTCTCCCGCGAGCGGATCGAGCGCTTGCGAGGCTGCTGGAGAGTTGGGATAGCTGCTGGGCCTCACGGATTACCTCGGCCCTGGGGCCCACGAGGGACTCCTGGATGCCGCTAATTGAAGCACAACCAGGGCTCCATTGGCAACACATACGCTTTGTTGGTCGGCTCCGCTTCTCTGCGGCTGATCCGCGCCTACTGTTTCAAAAACGCAACACCTGTCAATCAGCGGCTACACCTGCCGTGGGTCCCAGAAGTTGCCGCAACTTCGGTTCTTGGTGATTATGCAGGGGAAAGCTCTGGTGTAACCCGTTGGATCGGTACGTGCATGAAGCTGCGGCTCCATGCCAGGGCTCCGCCCGGCCACGGTCCAGGAGCAGCAGGAGGCGCTTGGATGAGAGTAGGTATTTTTACTGAGTTTCCGTCCCCCACGGTGCAGTCGGGACCTGCCATCCACACCAGGTTCCTGGCGACTCAGCTCGAGAAGCGGGGCCACAGCGTGGTCATGCTGGGGCCGGACACCGGTAGCGTCACACCCATGAACGGCCGCCAGGCGCACCTCTTTTTCGCCGTGGCCTTTGGGACCCATCCCAACGTGCGCATCTCTCTGCCGGCGCCATACCGAAACCTGGTCACCCGGCCGCCGGTGGATGTGCTCCACGGCCAGACCAACACGGCGCAGCTCGAGTACGCGGGCTACGCAAGGCGGATGTGGGGCATCCCGGTGATCAACACCCACACGGTGCACCTCCCGACCCACTGCCACTTCTTGCTC
>JAJRWW010000519.1 GCA_024276595.1 Myxococcota bacterium | reverse complement strand
GTCTCGGAGTAGGTGGTGATGTCCACAATGGCGGTGGGCAGCTTGAGGATCTCTCGGAAGAGGAGCTCGATCAAGAAGGTCTTGCCGCAGCCGGTGGGGCCTATGAAGAGGTAGTTGGACTTGGGGAGCACGTCCGAGCGATCCAGCCCATCGAGATAGATTCGCTTCAGCCGCCGCACGTGCCGGTAGGCCATCAGGGCCACCGCCCTGCGAGGCGTCTCCTGGCCCCTGTAGCCCAGCGCCTCCAGCATGTGGAAGACCTCTTCGGGGGGAATGGCTGGGAGGTTGCGGATGAGCTCGAGAAAGCTCTCGGGGTCGAGCTGCTGATCCATTTGGTTTGGCTGATTCATTTGGGGCACAATAGCAATCTGAGCAGATTCGGCAATGGAGATTACCTCGGTCCGGGCCGCTCGGGGTGCCTCGCCACCGCCCACTTCTCGGGGAGATGAGATGGCCGCCCGGTGGGGTGAGTGCCGTGGCCCAGGTGGGCCGGGAGGGGGGAGGCGCGGCGAGATGCAGCGCCTGATGGCTACTGCTGGCGCTCGCTCTCGCCGCGGTCGTTGCTGAGGGTGATGGTCTTGAAGGCGAGCTTGATGCCCGCCCGACGGAGGCCCTCCTTGATCTGGCTGTTCACCGCGTGGCGGATGTCCAGGATTCGATCCGCCTGCTCTATGAAGTAGATGACCTGGATGTTGATGGAGCTCTCGGCGAGCTCCAGGAAATGGAAGCGAATGTCCTCTCCGGTGCCCTCCTGGGAGGCGACGGCATCCCTGACGATCTTCTCGGCAGCCTCGAGCTGCTCGGTGGTCGTGTCGTGGGTGAGGCGCAGGGAGAAGAGGCTCCGGAAGCTGGGGCGACGAGAGATGTTCTCCACCACCGAGCTGGGAGCCAGGGCGTTGGGCACGACCACCAGGTGGCCGTCGAAGGTGCGGATCTTGGTGTCTCTCAGGCCGATGGACTCTACGACGCCGGTGTAGCCGTGGTACTTGACCGCCTCTCCCACCCGGTAGGGGCCGTTCACCAGGATGGTGAAGGAGCCGAAGATGTTCGACAGTGTGTCCTTGGAGGCCAGGGCCAGCGCCAGCCCGCCCAGGCCCAGCCCTGCCAGCAGGGAGCTCACGTTGAGCCCCAGGTTCGATACCATGAACAGCGCCGCCACGACCCACACCACCACCCGCACCGATGAGCGCACCGTCTGCACGAGCTGTCTGTAGAGGGCCTGCTCGGACTCGTCGGCGAAGCGTTGCACGTAGTGGGCCAGGAGCCCGCTGAGCAGGCGAACCAGGAAGACCGTGCCCACCACGGTCCATCCCACCACGAAGAAGCTCCAGAGGAAGCGGTCCAGCCACTGGGCCTTTTGCAGGGACTCGGTGGCTCCATAGGCGCCCGCCAGGAAGATGATCAGCGCGATGGGTCGTGCGCCGATCTCGGCCACCAGGTCATCCAGGCGACTCTCGGTCTCCTCGGCGGAGCTGATGACGTACTGGCGCAGCAGCCGTGCGGCGAGCCAGGCCGCTCCCAGGGAGACGCCCACAAGGCTGGCTGCCAGGGTCCACGCCCACACAGGGTTGTTCCACACCACGTCTTGCATGAAGTCCATGTCACACCTCCAGGGCCGAGACGAATAGCAAAGAACCCTGGGGTGGAGCAAGGCTGTCGTGAGCACTTTCTCCGGGCAGCGGCGGGGTGCGAGGCGGTGCGCGCCGGAGCGCCTTGACCAGCGCCGGAGGGGTCGACTATGAATTTGGCCCATGCCCATCCGGTTGATCAAGCGCTACAGCGATCTGGCGCTGGCCGGGCTGGTGGTGCTCATCATCGCCTTGATGATCATCCCCATGCCCACCTGGTTGCTGGACATCTTGCTGGCGACGAACATCTCCATGGCCGTTGTCCTCCTGCTCTCGGCCATCTACGTGACTCGGCCGCTGCGCATAGCCACCTTCCCCACGATTCTGCTCATCACCACCCTCTTCAGGCTGGGCCTGAATGTGTCCTCGACGCGCCTCATCCTGCTGCAGGCGGACGCTGGCGAGGTCATTCGCAGCTTTGGCCATTTCGTGGTTGCGGGGAACGTGGTGGTGGGGGCGATCGTCTTTCTGATCCTGACGCTGATCCAGTTTGTGGTCATCGCCAAGGGCTCTGAGAGGGTGGCGGAGGTGGCCGCACGGTTCACCCTGGACGCCATGCCTGGCAAGCAGATGTCAATAGACGCCGACCTCCGGGCGGGTAACATCGACGCTGATGAGGCTCGCCGGAGACGCAAGGTGCTCGAGCGCGAGTCCCAGCTCTACGGCTCCATGGACGGCGCCATGAAGTTCGTAAAGGGCGACGCCATCGCCGGGATCGCAATCACCCTCATCAACATCGTGGGCGGGCTGATCGTGGGGGTCTACCAGATGAACATGTCCGCTGGCGAGGCCGCCCAGACCTACTCGCTGTTGACCATTGGCGACGGCCTGGTCTCGCAGATCCCCGCGCTGGTAATCTCGACCGCGGCGGGGCTGGTGGTAACCCGCGTGGCATCCGAGGACGAAAACGCCCACCTGGGGCAGGACATCGGGCTGCAGCTCCTGGGCCAGCCCAAGGCCATCGCCATCGCGGGGATGCTCATGCTGCTCATGGCGGTCGTCCCCGGTCTCCCGGCGTTCCCATTTCTCGTCCTGGGCTCGGTCTGCTGCATCACCGCCTACGGGCTGCTGCGCCGCCGGCGCTCCGCCGAGCCGGGTGGGACATCTGATGGCCTCCCCGGGCTCCTGGAGAGCCTCGGCTTCGAGGCGCCAGATGAGCTCCCAGAGCAGCGGGATGTGGCTCCGCTGGTGGAGCCAATTGCGGTGGAGGTGTCGCCCGAGCTTTCGGACCTGGTAGACAGCCACGGTCAAGGGCGAGCCTTTGCCGATGAGCTGCTCCCTGCCATCCGCGCAAGGATCTTCCACCGGCTGGGCGTGTCCCTCCCCCCCATCCAGGTGCGCGGCGACGCCCCTGGGGCCCCCGGCGGAGGCTACCGGATCCTGCTCAAGGAGGTCGCCATGGGCGAGGGCACGCTGGAGTCGGGGCAGGCGTTGGCCCTGGCTCCGGTCGCCTACCTGAGGGGTCTGGGGGTGGAGGCTCGCGTGGCAGAGCTTTCGGGTCTGGAGCACGGCTGCGCCTGGGTCGGTGGGGAGGAGGGGGAGGGGCTCAGGGGGGCAGGGGTGGAGGTCCACGAGGGACCCGCAGTTATTGCGAGGCACACCGAGGCGCTATTGGAGCGCTACGCCCACGAGTTCGTGTCCATCCAGCAGACCAGGACCTTGCTGGATCAACTGGAGGCAACCCAGCCGCAGCTAGTGGAGGAGCTCGTGCCCAAGCCGGTGCGGGTGGACCTGCTGGCAGAGATCCTGCGCCGCCTGGCAGAGGAGGGGATCAACATCCGTCACCTGGAGGACATACTGCCGGCCCTGGCGGCCTGGCAGCGCACGGAGAAGGACCCCGTGCTGCTCACCGAGTACTGCCGAATGGCGCTCAAGCGACAGATAACCTACCAGTTCTGCGGCTCTTCGGGCGCGCTCTCGGCGATCGTAGTGGACCCGGAGGTGGAGCAGGTGGTCACCGAGGCGATCCAGCGCACAGAGGCGGGCAGCTACCTGGCCCTGGAGCCGGAGCTGAGCCGGGAGATCCTCTCTGCCGCGAGGGTGGCCGTCGAGCCGGCTCTGGAGGCCGGAGAGCCCGCTGTGTTGCTCGCCAGCATGGAGACGAGGCGCTTCGTGCGCAAGCTCCTGGAGGTGGAGCTTCCCTCGGTGACGGTGCTCTCCTACCAGGAGCTGGCGCCGGACCTGGAGATCCGCCCCGTGGCGCGGCTGGAGCTGGGGGCGAGCTCCGAGTCAGAGCCGTGAGGGGCAAGGAGGGGTGATGCGAGAGAGGGGAGTCGAACCCCTACAGGCTTTCGCCCACAGGAACCTGAGTCCTGCGCGTCTACCAGTTCCGCCACTCTCGCGGGCGGGATGTTCTTAGCCAACAGGGCTCTGGCTGTCAAGCATTCCTGTGGCCAGATTCCGAGCGCCGGGGAGCTGGCTCCTGGCTGGCTCCTGGGGGAGGCCAAAAATTGACACAATGGGCCTTTCGGTGACAGATCCACTGATGGTCTCTGAAAGCACCGGTCGCCTGGAGAAGCCCTGGGAGGAGGAGCTGGACTTCTACTTCTCCGAGACCCGGGGCGCCCGGCTCGTTGTCACCGTGGACCTGGGCGCGGCTGAGCTGGCGCCCATGGCCACCCACCCCCTGCGCCTGGCGGCTCGCATATCCATGCAGAGCCCTCGCGCCGACGGCCTCCGCCGGAGGAGCGAGGCGGACGCCCTCTTCGACCTGGAGGACCGCCTGGTGGAGCGGCTGGGAGAGGTGCTGCCGCTGTTGATGGTGGGGCGGACGGTGATGGCGGGCGACGTGACCATCTGGTGGTACGCTCCCCGGGCGGCCGAGGCGCGCCTGGAGGAGCTGGCCGAGGGGTTGACCGAGGTGCGCGGGGGATACGAGGTTCACCTGAGCCTGGAGCGGGACGCCGACTGGAGGTTCTACACCGACTTTCTGTTTCCCGACGCTTACAACCTGCAGGTGATGCTCAACCGCCGCCGCCTCATGACCATGCTGGAGCACGGTGACGATGGCTCCCGGCCCAGGGAGCTGGAGCACCTGGCCTACTTTGAAACGGAGGAGGAGGCGCAGGCGGTGGCCGAGAGGCTCCAGCGGGCTGGGTTCGACGTGGAGATCCCCTTGCTGGACGCCCAGCTCCCCGTGGACGCCGAGCTCCCCTGGGCGCTTCGCTTTTGCCACGTGGACACCCTCTCGGGGGGGCGGATCGACGAGGTCTGCATGGGGATAATCGACCTGGTGTTGGAGGGAGGGGGCATCTACGAAGGGTGGGGGACCCAGCTTTTCGGGCCCGAGTAGCCGCCGCAGGGGCAGCCGTGGACGGTGCCCGAGAAGGTCGTGGGCAGGTCAGGTCTCGTCGGGATCCTGTGGCCCATCGCGGTCATGGGCGTCTCTGTCGAGCACCTCGTGGGCCACCGCCTCCAGCTCGGCCACCATCTCGTTCATGGCGTCGCCATCGCTTCGCGGCGCCGAATCTGGCTGGGGCACGGTCTCCGCATGGGCCTCGGGCTCCTCGTCATCCAGGGGGATGGAGTCCAGCGAGGGTGCGTCCTCGGGGCGCGGGAGCTGGCCCGTGGGCAGCGGCTGAGCTCCCACTTCAGAGGAGCCCCATTGCGGCTCGTCCACAGCCAGGCGACCGGAGGGGAGCTCGCCCAGGGTGGGGGCTCGCTGGAAGTCCTCGGGCACCTCCACGTCGTCGTCGGCCCCGGCGCCGGTTTGCAGCCGGAACAGCTCCTCTCGGAGGCTGTCGTATCTCGTCCTTGGGACGGCATTGGCCAGGGCGGCTCCGGCGGCCTCGAGGCGGAGCAGGAGCTTTCTGTTGCTCGCGCGCAGGGATCGCATCTTTGCGCGTGCGTCCTCTGTGAGGGTGTCTTCGGAGCGCAGACGATCCAGCTCCTGGCTGGCGGTCTTGAATGCCTCGTCCTTGCTCTGGGCGAGATCCCGCCACCTGGCCAGCTCCTCACGTTCCATCTGGAGGTTCGCCAGGCTCGCCTCCACGCGCGCGGCGTTCCGGTCGGCCTCATCCCTCAGCTCCCATATCTCGCCCTCCCGCAGCTCGAGCTGCCTGACCGCCTCCTCGAACTCGGTGGCTCGTACTTCGATCTCCGCCTGGAGGCGCATGGCCGCCAGCTTGCTGGCGTCATCGATGTGCTCCAGCTCGTCCCGGAGCTGGCGCATCTCCGAGATGCGCTGCTCCTGGGCGTCCAGCAGGCCCTGCCTGGCCTCCTTGAGAGCCTCCCGGAGCTCATGGACCTCTGGGGTCACGGATGTGGTGCCTTCAGGGCTAGCCTCTGGGGCTCCTTCTGGGGCGAGCTGCTCCAGGGACTGCCTGAGTGATGATGTCTCCCGCTCCCTGGCCTGCAGCTCGCTCCTGAGCGAGGCAACCTGGGCGGCCCGGCTCTTTCGCTCCGCCTCTGCCGCCTCCAGGATGCGCTGCTGACTGGCGAGCTGGCTTCGCGCCGAGGCCAGCTCTGCGTGCAGGGAGTCCAGCTCGCTCTGCGCCTCGGCGAGCTGCTCCCTGAGGCTGGCGACCAGCTCGTCTCGCTCCTCCAGCTCGGATCTGAGGCTGTCTCGAGCGGCGATGGTGTGTGCGAGCTCGAACTCCCGCTCCTGCAGGGAGTCCTGAAGCTCCTCGCTCCGGGCTCGCGCTCGCTGGAGCTCCATGGCCGCGGTCTGTGCCTCCGCCCCCTGGGCCTCGCCTGCGGCGAGGGCTCGCTCCAGGGAGGAGCGTGTCCTGTCCAGCTCGGCGGTGAGCTCGACTATCTCGTCCCGCCGGGCCGAGAGCTCGGTCGAGAGCGCTTTCTCCTGAGCACCCGCGGTCAGGCGTGCCAGGTCCGCCTTGAGCCCATCCACCTCCTGTACGCGGGCACGCAGCTCCGACTCCAGGGTCTCCACCTTGAGCTGGGCTCGCTCGAGGGCCAGAAGATCCTCGGCTCTTTGCTCGGCCTGACGCCGGTGGTCCTCAGCCAGCTCCTGCCCCTCCTCCAGGGCCTTGGCTTGCTCGGACACGCGGTCCTCCAGGGTGGCTATCCGGCCGCGCAGCTCGATCACGCGTCCCTCGGCGACGCGCACCTCCTCGGCTCTCCGGGTGGCCTCGGCCCGGAGGCGGTCGCGCTCGGAGGCCACGTCGGCTAGCAGGCGTCCACGCTCGGCGCCCTCCGCCGCACGGGTGCGCAGGGTCTCGTTCTCCGCGCGCAGGTCTCGAAGCTGCTGCACCAGGTCCTCCAGCCTGGCCTCGGCGGAGCGCAGGGCCTCCGCCTGGTGAGCAGTGGACTCCACCCTGGCGAGGAGAGTGGAGTCCAGCTCCGCGATGCGCTCCTCCCGGGCGGCCAGGTCCTTTTCCAGGCGTTCGGCGAGGCTCCGCACGCTCCGAAGGTCCATCTCCGCGCGCTCGGCCCGCTGGGTTAGCTGGTCCACCCGGGCCAGGAGCTCGGCGCGCTCGGCCTCGAAGGACTCTGCCCTGGCGTGGAGGGTCTCCTCGGCCGCGGTCTTCTCGGAGGCGCTCTTTGCTGCCTGCTCCCTGGCCTCTGCCAGCTCTGCGCTCAGCCGGGAGACTCGCTCGTCGAGCTCTGCCTGGCGCTGGTCCGCGTCGCCGGCAGTGCTCTGGGGCTCACGCCGGCTGTCCCGGGCGGCCTCTAGCTGCGCCTCAAGCTGCGCGAGGCGGGCCCTGTCCGCCTCCCTGCGGGCGGTGTCGGTGGCTCCCGCCACGCGCAGGGCCTCCAGCTTCTCGCGCTCGGCGGCAAGGGCCTGCTCCAGGGCTTCGATCCTGTCCCGCGCCGTCGCCCTGGATGCGCGCTCGGACTCCACCTCCCAGCGGAGCGCGTCCAGGTGCCCCTCGTCCTCCTCGAGCCGCTCCGAGAGGCGCCGGACCTCCTCTCCAAGGCGGGCCGCCTCGTCCCTGGTGCGCCCCAGGTCCACGTTCGCCTCGGTGAGCTGCGCCTGGAGCTTCTCCGCCTTTGCGCGCTCCGCTTCCAGCTCCTTGCGGAAGGAGTCGGCCAGGCTCTCCATGCGGGCGATCTCGGCCTTGAGGCGCTCCTGTATCTCCTTCTCCGAGGCGGAGAGAGCCTGCCGTTTCTGGAGCTCTCCCTTGAGGGACTCGGCGTCTCGCCTTGCCGCCAGCAGGGACTCGCGCTCGGCGTCCGCCCGGTCGACCCGGGCGCGGGCGTGGGCCAGGTCCTCCCTGAGCTGGTCCACGGTGGCCTGCGTGGAGTCCGCCTCCTGCTGGAGTCGGGCGGCGGCCTCCCGGCTGGTAGCGAGGGCTGCATCCCGGGCGGCGAGGTCCTGGCGAGCCTTCTCCAGGCTCTCTCGCAGCCGGAGGATCTCTGCCGCCGAGTCCTCCTGGCGCTCTGCGGCGAGCCTGCGCTCTGTCTCCAGCTCACCCTTGAGGCGCTCTGCAGCCGACTCGTGGGTGTGCGCCTCCTCCCGGGCGCGCTCCACTGCCTGGGCAGAGATGGCCAGCTTGCTTCGGAGCTGGTCGGCCTCCTCCCGGGCGCGCTCGAGCTGGTCCCGGAGCTCCGTCAGGCGGTCCTCGTGCTGTCCCCGCTCCTCCAGCTCTCTCGCCTCCCGCCTGGCGATCTCCTCCTCCAGGCGCCGCTGGATCTCCCGGGCGGCGCGCAGCTCGGCCTGGTGTCCCTCGCTGGTGCGCTCTCCTGCGAAGCTGGCCTGGCGCTGAGCCTCCGCCTCCTCCTTGGCCTCGAGGAAGCGCTGGGTCAGGTCGGCGACCCTTCGCGCCGCCTCATCTGTCTCCCGCTGGAGGCGAGCTCTGGCCTCACCGAGCTGGGACTCTATCTTGTCGGCCCACTCCCTGGTGCTGGCCAGCTCCACGGCCGCTTTCTCCGCCGCGGAGCGCTGCTCAGCCATCTCCACGCGCAGGCGCTCCAGCTCGTGCTCGCGCCCCGCCAGGCGATCTTCGAGTGACTCCAGGCGCTGGGTCTTTTCCTTGACGGTCTCGTCGAAGACCCGGAGGGTCTCGTTGCGCTCCCGCAGGCGAATGGAGAGCATCTCCCTGGCTCGCTCGGTTTCGGCGAGCTGTGCCTGCAGCTCCGAGATGCGGCGCGCGGACTCCTCGAGGCTCGCCTCCAGGCGCTCCCTGGAGGCGCGGAGCGCCCCGGACTCCACGTCCCGGGCCTTGGCGGAGCTGGCGTGGCTGAGGAGCTCGTCCTCCAGCTCGTTGACTCGGCTCTGGAGCGCCTGGTTCTCCTGAATGCGCTGGTTCGCGTCGCTCCTGACCTGCTCCAGGGACCGAGCCAGCTTCGCCGCGTGGTCCTCTGCTGCGTCCTTTTCGGCCTGGAGGCGTCGGTTCTCCGACTCCGCGCGCTCCAGCTTCCCAGAGACCTCCACCAGTCTGCTGTTGACCTCGGTCAGTCGGGCGGCGACCGCCGTGAGCTTCTCCTGGAGGCGGTCTCGCTCGCCGGCCACCGACGAGGCAGCCTCCAGCCGCTCCCCGAGCTCCTGGTGCTCCTGCTGGAGTCGGTCCAGCCGGGCAGCGACACGCTCCCTGGTTGCACGTAGCTCTGCGGCCTGCTCCTGGGCGGCGATGAGCTGCTCCCGGAGGTTGTCGCGCTGACGCTGGACGTCGTTGAGCTTGGCGAACATCAGCTCGCGGGACTCCACCGAGGACGCCAGGTCGCGCTTGGCGTCCTCCACGCGGCGCTTTAGCTCACTCACCTCGAAGCGAGAGGACTCGGAGCTGCTGAGGTTCTCCGCGTACTTTTTCTGCAGGGCGTCGAACTCCGCGCGCAGCTCCTTCTGGGCCGCCTGGATCTGCTCCCTGTCCCAGGTGGCCTGATCCCTCTCTGCCGCAAGGGCGGTGACAGCCTCCTGCATCTGGCCGGCGCGCTGCTCCAGCTCTCGGCGGGCGGCCTTCTCGGACTCGAGCTGCCTGAGCACGCCCTCCACCTTGGCCTCGGCGGCGGCCAGCTCGCCCATGTAGCGCTCGGCGTCCTGGCTCTTGTGGCGCGCCTCTCGCTCCGCTGCCCGGACGGCGTGGCGCAGCTCATCCTCTGCCGTGGCCAGGGCATCCAGGCGCGCTTCGGCCTTCTGCAGCTTCTCCCGGGAGCGGTCGAGATCCCGGGTGGCCAGGGCGAGCTCGCTCTCGAGCTGGCTCACGCGTTCTGCCGACTCGGCGAGCTGGCGCTCCAGGTTGTCCATGCGGGCCACCCGCCCTGCCAGGCGCAAGATCTCGGTCTCGGAGGACTGAACCTGCTCGCCCAGCTCCAGCACCTTGCGGCGCAGCAGGGCGCTGGTCTCCTCGGTGTCGGAGGTGTCGGCGCGGCCAGGGGAATCCCTGGTGGAGGAAGGCGGGCCCTCGGGAGGGGCGTCCGTGAGCTCGCCAGCGCTGTCGGGCTCGGTCCCGGCCGGGCTGGCATCCACCGAGCGGATCAGGATGGAGGAGCTGCGGCGGCGGGGGCGGCTCCCCACCCGGGTGGGACCGCTCATCTTGGTGAAGGGGTGGCCCGGGAGGCTCTGGGAGACCAGGCGGTCGAAGCCTGGCACCATGGGGCCGGTGAGGGCCATGAGGAGCGGTGCCCTGTCGAAGGGGTGGCTCGCTCCGCAGGCGAGGCCCTCCTCCGAGGCCGAGCCAGTGTCCGGCGGCGAGCCATTTGCCGGCACGGAGGCATCGTCCGGGGCGTAGGCAAGCAGCACCCGCTTTCGGAAGGCTGCGGCCTCTGCCAGGCGGCTCAGCTCCCTCTCCCCGTGGAGATCATCCCACGCCAGCAGGCAGGCCACTCCCTGGGATGTGAGGGTCCTGCGTACCTCCCGCAGGAGCGCCTGCTCTCCGTCCGAGCCCAGATCTCCGGCGGGGAGCAGCAGCAGCGCCGCGGCCAGGGTGCGGTCTCGGAGGGGGAGACCCTCGGCCCCGACCCGGAGCGCACCGGGCGCCGGGGGAGCGTTACCCGGGGCGCCATGGATCCAGGCGCGGCGGAGCCTATCCCGGCCCGCCTCCTCCAACGACAGGTCGGGTGCGAGCAGCAACAGGTGGCCCGGCGGCGCGATCCTCTCCACCAGGTGACAGGCCGCTAGCAAGAGCTGCTGGCGCTGTGGGTCACCGCGGGGCATGCGGTCTCTGGATGGTGGAAGCAGAGTCCATGGTTTCGCGCCCTGGGCGCCAGTGAGATTCGTCGGGCCGATTGTAGGTTGATCTCTCTAATACTTCAACTCTTTTGACATTTTGTGCACTGGAGGTCAGTATCCCCGCATGGCCTCGGACGTCTCCAATCGCCAGCAGACAGACCCGGCCTCAGGTGGACGCAGGGGGCGGCGTGGCCCGCTGACCCTGGTGCGTCGGCTGCTCCCATGGGCGGTGGCGGCGGCCCTGTTGGTCTGGGTGTTTTCGGGGATACCCGTGGGTGAGTTCTGGGCTGCCCTGGGGCGGGGGCAGTTCTCCTGGTACATCCCGAGCATGCTGTGCTTGATGACCGGCATCTTCTTGGCCGACACGCTGGCCATATCCAGGACCTTCTCGTGGTTCACTGCGCCCATGCCCTACAGTACCGTCCTCAAGATCCGGGGAGCCAGCTACCTCATGTCGGTGGTCAACTACAACCTGGGCCAGGGCGCCATCGTGCTCTTTGCCAACAGGGCGAAGGGGGTCCCCTACGGTCGAGCCACCGGCACGGTGCTGCTGCTCATGGGGATCTCCCTGGTGGTGCTCCTGCTCATGTCAGGGGTCGGGCTCTTCGTGGCGGATGCTCCCAAGGCGGTCGCCTTTCGCCCCTACGTGGTGGCCATGCTCTCGGCCTTTGGTCTGTACCTGTCGGTCATTGCCGCAAAGCCGAGGTTCCTGTACCGCTGGTCGGTGGCGAGGCCCATGCTGGATGCCGGGCTCCGCGGTCACCTGGCGGCCATGGCGGTTCGAGCGCCCCACATGCTCCTGGTCTTCTTGGCGCATTACCTGACCATGCGCGCATTCGGCATCCACATCCCGGTGTTGGCCTTTGTCTCCACCATGCCCTTCGTGTCGCTCATGTCCGCAATCCCCATCAGCCCCCAGGGCCTTGGCACCACCCAGTACGCCGCCGTGTACTTTTTCTCTTCCTTCGCCTCCGGCAGCCCTGCCGAGCAAAAGGCCACAGTGCTGGCGTACTCCCTGACGACCTCGGTCCTGGCCATCCTGTTCATGCTCGGTACTGGCCTGGTGTTTCTGCGTGCTGGCATGGCACTGCTGGGGCAGAAGGCCAGCCCGGCGAATGCGGAGCCATGAAGGTCCCGGCCATGCCAGGAGCCAGTGGATGGCTTGCCCTGCGACGGCTCCGCCTGTCTCGAAGCTAGGACCGCCAGGCTACTCGAAGCTGGTCCTGGCCCACTTTGCCTGGGGCATTCCGGGGCACACTCGCTGGCAGTTGGAGTGGAATCCGCGCTCCGAGGTGGGGCGGTAGCTCCTGTCCGCTGCGCCCTTGTACACCTGCCTGGGCCGGCCGATGACCCGCTCGGGGTCCTGGATCATCTCCTTCCACTGGGCGATCCAACCGACGGTGCGAGCCACGGCGAACAGCACCGTGAACATGGTCGAGGGAATGCCGATCTCCCGATAGATGATCCCCGAGTAGAAGTCCACGTTGGGGTAGAGCTTCTTCTCCACGAAGTAGTCGTCCGACAGGGCGATCTCCTCCAGGCGCAGAGCGATCTCGAAGATCGGGTCCTTGGTGTTGGACTCCTCGAGGAGCTGGTGGGCCGCCTTGCGCACCAGGCGGGCGCGAGGATCATAGTTCTTGTAGACCCTGTGCCCGAAGCCATTGAGGCGGAAGGGGTCGTTGCGATCCTTGGCGCGCCGCACGAACTCCGGGATCCGCTTCACGTCGCCAATCTCCTCCAGCATCCGGACCACCGCCTCGTTGGCGCCGCCGTGGGCCGGGCCCCAGAGGGCGCCTATGCCGGCAGAAACCGCTGCAAAGGGGTTTGCCAGCGATGAGCCCGCCAGCCTGACGGTGGACGTGGAGGCGTTCTGCTCGTGGTCGGCGTGCAGCAAAAACAGCAGGTCCAGCACTCGCGCGTGGAGTGGGTTCACTTCATAGCGCTGGGTGGGGGAGGAGAACATCATGTTCAAGAAGTTCTCCGAGTAGCACAGACTGTTGTCCGGATAGACGATGGGCTCGCCCTTGGAGTACTTGTAGGCCGCCGCGGCGATTGTGGGCATTTTCGCGATGAGTCGATGCGCGGAGATCTCCTGGTGGCGCCGGTCGTGGATGTCCAGGGAGTCGTGATAAAAAGAAGAGAGTGCCCCCACCACCCCAACGAGGATGGCCATGGGGTGGGCGTCATAGCGGAAGCCGCGGATGAAGTCCTTGAGCCCCTCGTTGACCATGGAGTGAGTGGTTATCATGCGGTGGAAATGGGCGAAATCCTCCCGCGTCGGGAGCTCCCCGTGGAGCAGCAGGTAGCACACCTCGAGGTAGCAGGTATGCTCTGCGAGCTGCTCAACGGGGTAGCCGCGGTACTGGAGGACGCCCTTCTCACCGTCGATAAAGGTGATCTCACTGCTGCAGCTAGCAGTGGATTTGAACCCGGGATCGTAGGTGAACAGCCCCATCTTTTGATAGAGGGTACGAATGTCCACTCCGGCGGGTCCGCGAGACCCTTCCACAATGGGAAAATCCTCTCGCTGCCCGGTTTCGTTGTTGATAATCGTTACCGTCTTTGGCTTGTCCTGGGGCATTGTCCACCTTGGGGTGCTGAGGAGATAGAATCTGGTGATTCCAGGGGGAGGTGTCAAGAGGTGGGCTTCGCAGGCGCCGCCGAGCTTGGCGCATGCAGAGGCGAGAAGAGTCAGGCTGGGGCTACTTTTTTCGGGATGTGGTCCTTCGGGCCTTCGCCCTCGCTGCTGCAGATTTCTTCTTTGATGCACTCTTGGGCGATGCCTTCCTGGCGTCCTTGGGGCGGAGCAGGGGCTTTTGGGGGCCAGGGCTGGTCAAAGAGTAGCGCATTCCGGCTGCCTTGCCTTCCGACGCGACCAGCTTCTGCCCGCGGAGCTTCTTGAGAATGAGAGATGCCTGCTTGCTCGCCAGGCCCACCCCCGCCGCGACGGACTTGACGCTGGACGCGGGGTGGTCGCCCAGAAACTGGATGATGGCCTCGGAGTACTTGGCGGTCAATGCCTTGTTCAGGCGCTTGGGTGGCGCCTTGCGACGCCCTGCGGATGCCCTGGTGCCCTTGGATACATTCTTGCCCTTGGCCAGGGCGGCGACCACGTCGGCGAGAGTCAACGCGCCAAATACGCTCCAGTCATCCTTCAGGTCAGCGATGAACTGGTCAAGTGTGACGTTCAGGTTCTTGAGCCGACCAAGGGCCTCCATGGCCGCGGTCCGCTGCAGGTCCTTCTGCGAGCTTTGAAGTACTTCCTGATAAAGTGACGTGATCGGTTTCTTGCGCATCTGCGACTCCGTGGTTCAAAGAAAAAAGCAACTGCTCGGCCCAAGAGCCGATATTCATAGGAGCGCTAGTACCGGGTCACCAAATTGTCAAGGTTTTTTGATCGGTTCGTTGATCTGCGCATTTGAAATATGCGGTCAACGCAAAGACGTATTTACCTCTTGTTTGAACTTGAGGAGAGAGCGCTTGTTGAGAAAAGGCCACCTGGCGTAGACCGACCAGTGAGCGCTTATAACGATGTGATTGGGCTTTTTCTGCACGCGCACGGAGAGCTGATCACTCGGGATGGCCAGGATGTCCGAGAGGCGATTGCGCACCCTACGGTGGATCTTGGATTCCAGCTCGGCCCAGCCGGCTTTTTGGTGGCGAAGGGAGTAGGCCTTTGATGACTCATCCCTCATTATCGACGCGGCTCGGTAGTAGCCGTAGTAAGGTGGGATGAAGACCCATCCGAAGTACACCATTGCCAGCAAGGCGATCACTGCCAGTACCTTGGCCAGGGTGATCCTGCTGGGCTGCTTGATTCGGACCTTCTGCCCGGGCACGTAGGCCATGACGAGCTCCTAGCGGGGCCTGTGGCTGCTCAGGCCCTCAGAGCGCGATTGATCCAGCGCCGCCAGATAACTATACTGGCGCTCACTCCTCAGCGCGGCGACACCCGTCGCCAGCCGTGACGCGTGACCAATGCGAGCGCGCGCCGGCAGACTCGGATGGGTGCCTGGCCTGGGATAGGTGCCTGGCTTGAAAGAAAATTGAGTCATCAACAGAAACTTCGCTCTCTCGAGGAGTCTAGTCCATACCAGGGCGTCCCTCAAGCGCTGTCGGCCTCCTCGGGGTCGGGCAGCGCCAGGGCCGGTGCCATGCTCAGAGTCTGCCGCCCAACAGGTTTTCGGGTTCCCGCCATCTGGCTGGTGCTGGCCCTGGTTTCCTCGTCGTCTGTTCCCAGCGCCCAGGCCCGGCGACACAGATCACACCGGCGGAGCAGGTCACAGCCCGCTGCTCACTCCCTCAAGCCCGCGGCACTGCGAGACATGGCTGGGCTCGCAAAGGTGGGCAGCCCCAAGGTGCTGGTGGTCAGGCGAAAGGGGGTGCGCGCCTTTGCGCGGGCATCTGCGGCCTTTCGCAGGGGGGTCCCCTTTCCCACCGAGGATCTGCTGCTCGATCCTGCGGTTCCGACGGCGGAGCAGACGGACGACATCCGCGACGCCAGGTCCAAGATCATCCTCGCCCTGGGGCCGCGGCTGCCTCGGTTCTGGCGAAGGGGTCCGCAGGGGTGCCCGTGATCTTTGGCTACGTCGCCTCCTCTCCGGCGACCGCGGTGAGCCAGGGAGGCTGGCTCGCCCCTGCACCCTCCAGCCGGAAGATCCTTCGATTGCTTCGGTTGTTGGTGGGGCGGTTGAAGCGGGTGGCGGTGGTGGTGACGGACCGCAAGGGCCGCCTCGCCAGGGAGTTCACCGCCGCCTGTGCCGGCCTGGGTGTCCAGCCCCTGGTGCTGCTGGCCCCTTCGGCGGCTCATGTGCTTCCCCAGGTGGTGGCCGCCCTCAAGCGGCGTCCAGACGCCCTCTGGCTGGGGAGGAGTGTCGCACTCTATCCCGCCGCTGTCTTGCGACAGCTCGTGCGCATCCAGGCCATGTTTCGCCTGCCGCTAGTTGGCGTCACCCGAGAGCACGTCAGGCGCGGGCTGCTGCTGGCCCTGGACGCAACCCCGAAGGATGTCGCTCGCGCCGCGCGGCGCTTGCTGGCCCGGAAGGTGGCGCGGTGGTTGCTCGGGACGGGGCGTAGGCCTGGCGGAAGGCATCCAGCTTTGCGAGGCAGGAGGTGCCTGCCAGGCGGGTCTCCGTCAACCCGCGGGCCGCACGGTCGCTGGGGCTGGACCCTCGCAAGGTGGCGCGCGTGGGCGCAGAGGTGCGCCCATGAGGCCCAATCGGCCCCGGCGTCCCACCGGTCCACAGTCGGGGCACGCGGAGCCCCGGTCGCGATCCACCGCCGGGCTCGGTCGCACAGGAGGGATGTACGCCATTGACGCCAAGATTCCCCGCTACCCGCGTCGCTTTCGCTGGCGGGTCATCCGATACATCCTCTTCATCTCGCTGCTCACCTCGGGGCTGGCCTTTGGCTTCTCCTACATGAGGCAGTCGGAGGTTCTGCGCCTGGACCGCCACGAGCGCGGCCGCGCCCTGAGCCAGACCTTGGCGGAGGGGGCCGGGCTCGGCCTCATGAGCAACGAGCCGGCCCTGGTGGCGGGCGCGGTGCAGCGGCTCCTGGAGTCCCCGGACGTGGAGCTCGTGGAGGTGTATCGGCCTGACGGATCGCGCCTGCTGCGTCGAGCCCGGGAAGGGGTCGGCGGCTCCAGGCCCCCCGCGCGGAAGCTCGTCTCCAAGCTGCTGGCGGCCAGGACCCCAGAGAGCGTGGTGGCTGAGGGCGAGGACAGGGACTCCTACCTCTCGCCCGTCCTGGTCTCCGACGGGGACGGAGTGCTGGCGGCCTTTGGCGCGGAGAAGCCCGCTCCTGTGCCGAGCCGGGTCATCGGCTATGTCCGCGTGTCGGTGAGCCACGTGCAGGCGGAGCGGCGCCAGGCCGAGATGCTGCTGTGGTCCATGTACCTGGCGGGGGGGCTGCTGGGCATGGGCCTGATCCTCGCGCTGCTGGTGGGCTGGCGCCTGTCGAGCCCCATCCTCAAGCTCGCTGCAGGGGCGGACGCCATTCGGCAGGGCGACTTGAACGTGCAGGTTTCCATCACCAGCCACGACGAGCTGGGGCAGCTCGCCGACTCCTTCAACCGGATGGTCTGGAAGCTGAAGGCCACTGTGGACAAGCTGGCCGACCTGAATCGCAACCTGGAGTCCGAGGTCAACGAGCGGACCCGGGACATCCAGGGAATGGCGGACTTCGTCAAGCTGCTGAACGCACGGCGGGACATGAGCAGCCTCGTCACGGACGCGCTGGATGCGCTCATGAGCGCCACGGGGAGCTCGGCGGGTGCCATCTACCTGTACAACGACCAGGCCGCCACCCTCTCGCTCCAGGCGTCGTCGGGTGTGCCTCCAGAGACCTTTGGCCCGGCGGTCGTGAAGCTGGGAGAGGGGGTCGTGGGCACCGCCGCCCAGCAATCCGACCCGGTCATCCTCTCGGACGCCAGGGAAAATGATCGGCTTTCAGCGGCCCTGGGACGGAGGGTGGAGACCCTCCTGCTGCAGCGCATTCGCTTCGCCGAGGCTCTGGCCGGGGTGCTGGTGCTGGGCTCGGATTCCACAATCGGACCCCGCCAGCGGGAGCTCGTGGGGCAGGCCATCAACCAGCTCGCCATTGCCATCGCCAACGCCCGCGCCTTTGGCGCGGCGGAGCGTCTGGCCGAGGAGCTGGAGGCTCGCAACGTGGAGCTGACCCGGCAGACCGAGCTCTTGGCCAAGCAGAAGGCCCAGCTAGAGGAGGTGAACCGTCTCAAGAGCGAGCTCATGGCCAACATCACACATGAGCTGCGCACTCCCCTCAACGCGGTCATTGGCTACGCCGAGCTGATGGAAGGCGGCGCCTACGGAGAGCTGAACGGGGAGCAGCAGGAGACCCTCGGGGCCATCGTGGAGTCCGCCCGGGGGCTGCTCGACCTGATCACCCAGATCCTGGACATGGCCAAGATGGAGGCCGGCCAGATGGGTCTGGTCATCTCCGAGGTGGACGTCGGGCAGATACTCACCGAGGCTGCGCAGACCGCGCAGGTGCTGGCAAGGGAGAAGCCCTTGAAGGTGGGGCTGGGGTTGCCAGCGGAGAGCCTGCTGCACTGCACCGACGATGGGAAGCTGCGCCAGATCGTCACCAACCTGGTCTCCAACGCGGTGAAGTTCACCGAGCGAGGGCGAGTGGATCTGCTGGCCACGCGCCGTCCTGATGGCACGGTGCAGGTGTTGGTTCGAGACACCGGAGTGGGGATAAGACCCGAGCACCAGGAGATCATCTTCGACGAGTTCCGACAGGCGGACGGATCCACCACTCGTGACGCCATGGGAACCGGCCTCGGCCTGGCCATCAGCCAGAAGTTCGCCAGGCTGATGGGTGGAGATCTGAGCGTGCAGAGCGAGCCGGGAAAGGGCAGCACCTTCACCCTGACCTTGCCGGCGGTGCCTCCGGAGGCGGTGGAGGCCCGGGACGAGGCGGGCCGCCTGGATGACGTCTCCCAGGCGCTGGGCTTCTCGACCGCCGCGAGCTCGGTGACCCCTGGGGCCCCGTCTCTCACCGCCGAGACTCGTGCCGAGGCGTTGTCTGCCCGCCCCGGGGACCTCGGCGGAGAGGCAGCCTCCTCTTCCTCGGTGGCTCCGCCCTCCTCGCAGGAGATGGAGCTATCGCTGCTGGACGATGGATTGACGGAGAGAGACTGAGCCCCTGGGGCCGGCGGGCCTTGGAGGATTGGTCTTCTCGTTGGGCCGGTGGTAGACTGAGCTCATGGTCCAGGTTTCTAGCGATGAGGCCGGTGCTACCCACGCTGACCTGGAGGCGTTGCCGTCGAACCTGGTGGGCGAGATCGTGAGCGGCCGGCTCATCGCCTCGCCGCGGCCGGCGCCGCGCCACGCCAATGTTTCCTCGAAATATTGCTGAACCAACCACGTTTG
>JAJRWW010000518.1 GCA_024276595.1 Myxococcota bacterium | reverse complement strand
CACCCGCACCGGGAGGCTGTCGTCGAGGGCCACCCGCAAGATCAGGCCGCGCTCCCCCTGGGCGTCCCCTGCCAGACCCAGCGCCCAGGCCGCCGACGCACGCACGGTCGGGTCCTCGTCCCCCAGCAGCCGCCGCAGGCGCCGCGACAGCCCCCACACGGCCATGCGGCCAGCGGCCAGGGCGGCCCGGCCCCTCACCCTGGGGGAGGGGTGGTCCAGGAGCCTCTCCACGCTCACCGACCGCGGGGGGCGGGCCGCTTCGATCATCCACAGCCCCTCCGCCGCGGTGTCGTCCACCCTGGGGATGATGGCCCCCCTGGGCCTTGTGCAACCGTCCTTTGTAGGCTGTGGATCAGAGCATCCGGCGCAAAGCGCCAGGGCCGGGGCCAGCAGCCAGCCTCTCGCACGGGATCCCATTCGGGCAGCCTAATCCCGAACAGGCCCATTGAAAAGGGGATCTCTCCCCGAGCCAGAGCTCCGGTGGGAGGTTGGCCCCTCCTCCCAGGTGGCCAGCCCCTCCTCTTATGTGGCCAGCCCGGGGAGACGCCCCTGTTTTTTGCCCAGCGGCCCAATCTGGCTATTGTGGGAGGTGGAGATCTGCGGGCGAGCCCGCGGATCCAGCCCAAAACGCGTGTCAAGGAGCTCCGAAATGAAAAAAGCGTGCTCGATTGCAGCCATCCTGCTGCTCGTCCCGGCGGCCGACACCTCCCTGGCGGCGCCCAACCACAGGGCCAGCGCGCCCAGAGCCTACCTCGGAGTGGCCCTGGCGCCCCTGACCGCCTTGGACCGACGGCAGAAGAAGGTGCCTCGCTACGGAGGCGTGCTCATACAGTCCGTGCTCAAGGGAACCCCTGCCTTCAGGGTGGGCCTGCAGCCCGGGGACGTGATCATGAAGCTGGGCGCATCCCATGTCTACAAGCCCGCCGACGTGCTCAGGGGAGTGGCCGCTGCCAGGGTGGGATCGCGGCTGACGGTCACCATCATCCGCAATGGGGCCTGGATGAGAGCCCGAGTCCTCCTCACGACCAGGCCGCGCAAGGCGATCGCGCCAAGGGCGCGGCCCCTGGCTGCCGGGCGCGCCTCCGCCCGCCCCCATCCCTCCTCCAACCGTACGGTTCTGCGGCGCCTGGAGGCTCTGCGCCGGGAGGTGCAGACCCTCAAGCGCATGATTCGCGGCCTCAAGATGTGCAGGCGTCACTGAAGGGGCCGTCGCCGAAAAACCGCCCGCGCTTGCCTCCCCTGGCAACCCCGTGGAGCCCGTGGAAGTCTTGCCTTGAGTACATGCGCCGCATTCGGCTATGCTGCGCAGCCATGTCGGCCATGCGAACCAAGCTCCCAGCCCACGGGTCAGCCCCTCTCCTGCTCCTGGCCCTCATCCTGGGCTCCGTGCCCGGGCTGAGCTGCGAGGAGAAGATCGGCGACTCCTGTGACTTCAACGTGGACTGCTCCCCCAAGGGCGACCGCCTCTGCGACCTCTCCTCCCCGGGAGGCTACTGCACCATCGAGAACTGCAACGCCGATAGCTGCCCCAAGGAGTCGGTGTGCATCGCCTTCTACCCGGTTGCCTTCCTGAACAGGGTGTGCGAGCCCTCCCTGGAGGACTCCCCGGGATGCGAGCCACCAGCGGACGAGGACGAGCCCAACTGGTGTGACCAGTGCGCCCCCGACGAGCGCTGCATCCAGAGCGGATACTGCGCATCCAAGGCCAGCGCCCGACGCTGGTGCATGAAGACCTGCGACAAGCGCTCCGACTGCCGAGACAGCTACGAGTGCCGCACCACGGGCGTGGAGGGAGCCGAGAAGGTCCTGCACCCGGAAGAGACCGACGCCGACCAGACCGCCAAGTTCTGCGCACCAAAGAGATAGGTGGTGTCCATGCTTGGCGAGGGGCTGAGCCGCTACCTGCTTCGCCGCGTGGCCACCTCTGCCATCGCCCTCGTGGGGGTCTGCCTACTGGTGTTCTTCCTGATACATCTCATCCCGGGGGATCCGGTGGATAACATGCTCGGGGAGATGGCGCCAGCGGCGGAGCGCACCAGGCTGCGCAAGGGGCTGCACCTGGACGAGCCCCTCTCTGCCCAGCTCTTGCGCTTCGCTCGCTCCATGGGTGACGGCTCCCTGGGCCACTCCTTCCGTCACGTTGACCGCTCGGTCATGTCCCTCATCGCCGAGGCGTTCCCCTACACCCTCTGGCTCGCCCTGGCCGCCATGGGGATAGCGCTCCTTCTCGCCCTGCCCTTGGGGGTCGCCTCTGCTCTGCGCCCGGGCACCTGGGTGGACGGCCTGGCCATGACAACCTCCCTGCTGGGCGTCTCCATCCCCAACATGTGGCTTGGGCCCATGCTGCTGGTGGCCTTCTCCATCCACCTGGCCTGGCTCCCCGGGCCGGCCCCCAACGACCCATCCGCCCCGGCGGCCCTGCTGCTCCCGGCCATCACCCTGGGCACGGCCCTCATGGCCATGCTCTCTCGCATGACCCGCGCCTCGCTTCTCACAGTGATGGGCGAGGACTACATCCGGACCGCTCGGGCAAAGGGCCTCTCCTCGTGGGCCGTGGTGCTGTCCCACGGCCTGCGCAACGCGCTGATTCCGGTGATAACCGTGGCGGGATTGCAGTTCGGCGCCCTGCTCTCCGGTGCCATCATCACCGAGAAGGTCTTTGGCCGCCCGGGGCTGGGCACCCTGCTCATGCGCGCCATTACCACCCGAGACTACCCTGTGATCCAGGGCACGGTGCTCTTTTTGGCCTTCCTGTACGTGCTGGTGAACCTCCTGGTGGACCTCACCTATGGTCTCGTTGACCCGAGGATCCGTCGGAGATGAGGGATCTGGCGCGAAAGCTCCTGCGTCGGCCTGGCCCCCTGCTGGGCAGCATCCTGCTCGGGCTCTTTGTGGTGGGTGCCCTCTTTGGACCGGCGCTGGCTCCCTTCGATCCAGAGGCGCAAAACCTCGACAGCATCCTGGCTGGGCCAAGCGCCACCCACTGGCTGGGCACGGATGAAAACGGCTGCGATCTGCTGTCGCAGTTCCTGTACGGCTGCCGCCTCTCGGGGCTGATCGCCGCGCTGGTGCTCACCATCTCCTTCTCCCTGGGGGTTCTCCTGGGCACCGTCGCGGGCTACGCCGGAGGCTGGGTGGACGAGGTCATCATGCGGGTGGTGGACGTGCTGCTCGCCTTCCCGGGAATCCTGCTGAACCTGGCAGTGGCGGCGATGGTGAAGGAGCCAGGGGTCTCGCACCTGGTGTTCGCCCTCTGCCTCAATGGCTGGGTGGGCTTCGCCAGGGTCGCACGCGGCCAGGTGCTCTCCGCGCGGGAGCGCGAGCACGTGCTGGCGGCCCGCTGCCTGGGCGCCGGGCCCCTGCGAATAGTCTCGGTGCACATTCTGCCCAACATCTTGCCACCGCTGGTGGTTCAGGCCACCTTCACCTTCGCCGCTGTGATCCTGGCAGAGGCAAGCCTCAGCTTCCTGGGCCTGGGACCTGGCCAGGCCCACTCCTGGGGCGCCCTGCTCAGCCAGGGCACCACCTTCCTGTGGCTCACCTACCACCTGGCCCTGGTTCCTGGGGTGGCGATAGCGACAGTGGTCCTGGCCTGCAACCTGGTGGGGGACGGCCTCCAGGACCTGCTGGACCCCAGAAAGAGCACAGCGGACCTGGCCCCACGAGGGTGAGATCGGGCCAAGACCTGGTAGAGCGAGCTGGAGGGCGAGGAAGCGATGCGCAGGTGGGGGGGGGCTCGAGGGGAGGTCGCGGCCAAGAGCTACTTCTTTGCAGCGGGCTTGACCTTCTTGACCTTCTTGAGCCGGTCCTTGAGGATCTTCTTGGAGATGCAAAGCTGAGCCTTGAGCACCAGCTTGCCCACCTTCTTGGCGTCCTTCTTCTTGACCTTGACACCCTTGGTGTCGCTAATGTACTCGTTCAGGATCTTCTGCTGCTTCTTGGCACATTTGGCGTCCTTGCAGGCGCAGGCAGCCTTTTCGATCTTCTCGATCCTCTTGACCCACTTGCTCTTGCACCCGGCAATGGCGCCCGCGGAAAAAACGAGGACCACCACCGGCAGCACCGACATTACAACTTTGCGCATCTGCGAGCCTCCTTGTGTTGTGAAGATGCAGCCCCGGACAGTACCAAAGACCCCTGCCCAGCACAACGCCATACCGCAAGAACTCGGTCGAGCCGCAGCAGCTCAGCAAGCATCGGTTGCACCAGGGCGGTGGCGGTGTGGGAGCCATGCCCATTGAGCATCGGCGTACACTTACCCTCCCGCGTCGGCCGCGAGCCCCACCAATCTCCGCAGGCCGTCCCGAAACACCTGGAAGCTGTGCGATGTGTTGCTGTCAGGGTTCATCCACTCGGCGACCTTCGCCGCATTCTCAGTTTTGCTGAGCCCTGCCCTGTAACCGGCCCTTCTCAAGACACGGTCCAATGCCTCCCATGTCCCGCCTGCGATGGCGTCGGGATCACGGAACCCCGCTCTGCGTGGAAGCGTAGCCGGCAGCTTGGGATAGACGGCCGACAAGGCGTTGAAGTCGCCGAAGAACCACGCCTCGAGCTCCTCAACCACGACGCGGCTCAAAACACGCTCGTTGATGCCGGCGTCGGTGGCTGCCCGAACTAGCCGCGCTTTCAGTTCGTGACAGTCTTGCCGATCTTCGTCGACTAGCACCGCGATGCGCCAGTGATCAGGAATCCACTTCGCGTATGCCCGCAGCCGCTTCGGAATCTCCCGCAGTAGCTCCTGCTTGTTGCGGAAGTTGTGGACCTTGAAGCTGTGTCCTTCACCGATGATGCCCGGGACGAGAACATCGAGCGCTGCCTTGGCCGAAGGCTCCTCCACGTAGACCTCCACGTGCATCAGGGGTTCCCCCTTCGAAACTGGCCCTCAAACCACAAGCTGCCCAGCGATGCGCCTTCCTGGATGAACTCGGGGACACCCTGCAGCCGGTCGGAACGTGCCACTGTCGCAAAGCCATCTTGCGACCTTTCCATCACCCAGAGCTCTTTCGGTTGCAGCGCGTCAATGAAGTAGGGCGAGTGGGAGGAGACCAGGACCTGGGTCCGCTGGCTCCCAAACTCACCCTGCGCATGGGCACGAAATTCCTCTGCCAGAACGTCGAGCAGCCTTGGATGCAGGCCATTCTCGGGCTCCTCGACGCACAGGAGCGCCGGCGGCTCGGGGTCCATGAGCATCACCAGGTAGGCGAACATCTTCAGCGTTCCATCCGAGACGTACTTGGAGAGGAAGGGGTCACGAAACGGACCGTCCTTGAAGCGCAACACGAGTCGCTCGTCGATGGTCTGCTCGGATGTGACCTTCTCAAGACCCGGAATGCGCTCGGCCATCCGGCTCAGGATCTCCCTGAGAACGCCCGGGTGCAGCTCGCTGAGGTACTGCACCACGTTGGGCAGGTTCTCACCGGTGCGGGAGAGGTGTTCCTGCGCGCCTGCGACGGGCACTTGCCGGGCCTGGTCGGGGACGAAGTAGGACAGGTACCAGCTACCGATGAAGCGACGCAGGCTGGCGACCCGAGGGTTCTCAGCGAGCTGCCCAAGAGCTGAGATGGCGGGCATGGTCACGTCGTCGAGCGTGACCGGTTGGCGCTGATCAGTTTGCTCGGGCATTGCCCCAGTGATGACCGTCCCCTCACCTCGAGTGATGTCCAAGAACTTGAACGGCTTGCCGCCGCTCCCCCGAGTCCATCGCAGGAACTCGCGCACGATGATTGGGCGCCCTTGATTCTCGTCGATCTCCAGGTAGTAGGTAATGAGCGGCGTCCTCTTCTTTTGGGGCACGCCGAACTCGGACTCCCGGTACTTCAGCTCGATGACCAGCGGCCCCGACTCCCCGCGGGAGCGAAGCTCCGCCAGCCTGCCGCGCGGTTCCAGCGCATTGCGCACGCCCACGGTTAGGCACTCGCCAAGAAAGCCCAGCGCGTCGAAGAGCGTGGACTTCCCGCAGCCATTTGGACCGAGCACAACATTGAAAGGCTGCAGTCCCTTCAGCGTGACGTTGTGCAGCACCCGGTATTTCTTGACCGTCAAGTCCTGGATGTGAGGCATCGATCAATCCTCCCCCAGCCTGTCATGATCCCCCAGGTCTTGCCGGCAAATTCGACAAGGCACCTTCGGGGGCCGAGCGCTGTTTTGGCCCGGCACGAGGCAGTATAGCGGCTGCAAAGTCCTGAGTGCAACGAGATTGGTCCGTAGCTTCCGGCCTTGGAGGAAGCTGCGGACAGGCCGGTGGTGTCGCCGGCGAGCTGAGTGTCCGGCAGCACGACCTGGAAGCTAGAGCGGGGGCGCCTTGGCGGGCGCTTGCGAGGGGGCAGTGCGGGCGGCGACGGCGCCACGGGCGAGGTAGACGCAGGCGCTTCGGGCTCGGGGTGGGCGAGCCAGTGGCGGAGGGTGCGCGTCGGGAGAGCCATGGCTTCGCAGAAGGCCTTCTGGGTGATATGTGGGTGCTCCTGCTCGAGTCGATGGTAGGCACCGACGGCAAGGGCTCGAACCTCCGGCTTGCGCCAGGAGATGTGGACGAGCAGAGAGGTGGCGATGCCGAGCAGGGCCTGCGTGATCGCGAGGCGCTGCGCCTGCTGGTCGGCGTCCCTCCCCGAGCCTGAGCACGGCGTGGTCTGCCGCCCTCCAGAGCTGCTCCCCGAGATGGGCGCATCCCTGAAGGCAGTGCAACGAGCGAACGGCCTCGCACAAGTGCTGAGCGACATCCATGGCGACCAGGCCGCGGCTACCGCGGGGAAGGGGCCGAGGCTGACGATGATGCGGGGGCTGGGTTGCTGATAGCCCCTCCCTCCCCGGTTGCAGGACGGTATCCCGACAGTGGACCCGACGGCGGACCGGACAGGGGGAGACGAAATCCGGACGATTGGCGGGCATGTCACCATGCGCGCCACGCTGCAATCCATGGATCTCCCGCGATCTCGCGTAGCTCCAGAGGCTGCCTGGCTCTCGCTCGGCCATGGCATCTCCCTTGCAGTGACGCAGGACGTCGGCCGACCAACTGCAAACCATGTTGGAGAAACAAAGGAGAAGGACCATGACAAGAAAGCTCTGGGGCGCCCTTGCGGCGCTCATCATCCCGGCCATGCTGGCCACCTCCAGCCCTGCCGAGGCACGACGTGGACGCCGAAGCCGGGCCGCCAAGATCGCCGGCAAGGTCAACATCAACACCGCCAAGCTCAGCCGGCTCACGCTGCTGCCCCGCATCGGCAAGGCCACTGCCAGGCGCATCGTGGCCTACCGCTCCAAGCGACATTTTGGCGCCATCCGTGACATCATGCGGGTCAAGGGCATCGGCAAGCGCACGTTCCTCCTCGCAAAGAAGCACCTCGCCGTCCGAGGCCCCAACACCCTGCGCAAGCTAAAGAGCAAGCGCAAGCGCGCGACGAGGAGACGCGCCAGGCGCTGCCGCCGCTAGGGCTCTCGAGCAGGCAGAGCTGTCCTCAGTGAGCCGAGCTTTGCCAACGCCTGGCTCCCCTCTGTGGCCCTGTCGCAAAACCAGGTCGTGGCCGAGCCACTGGCCGAGCCACTGGCCGGCCCACGGGCCGGCCCACGGGCCAACAGTGGCCCAGGGGGGAGCATCTCCCCACCCATCGCGTGCAGCAATCCGTGGACACCGGCAGCTTTTTCGCAACCGAGCTCATCCAGGGCCGATACTCCTCTCAGGAGCAACTGCGCTGGAGGAGCCCATGCGTCCCATATCCCCAATGCCCCCCATCCCGGCGGAGCAAGTAGCTCTGCCCACCAGGGCGACAGCGGCTGCTGCGAGCGGCGGCCATGGCTTTGCCGAAGCTCTGCGAGCTCCCACCCCTGGCGGGCCACCCCGGATCTCTGTTGGGCCCGACCGGGCAGCAGGGCCACTGCGCCCTGAGCCAAGCCCGGTGCCCAAGGAGGTCGTGGAGGTGCTCACCGAGCTCCGGCGGGACGAGCGCAGGCTGGATCGCTTCCTGAGAAGGGCTCTGGCCGGGCAGCAGTTCGAGATGCCCCAGCTCGTGGCCCTACAGTCGCTGGCCTTCAAGTACAGCCAGCGGGTGGAGCTCCTCGGCAAGCTGGTGGATCGCCTGACCGGCGCGGTGAAGCAGACCTTGAGGATGCAGGTGTGAGCCCTCAACCCGAGGTGGCGACCCGAACGCTGGAAGGCGTGGCCCGCCTTCGGCCGCCGAGCCCGTTCCTTGGCGAGCCCTCGGGTCAGCCCTGCTGCGACACGCCCAGGGCCTCTCCCAGCATCTCGATGGCCCTGCTGTGCAGCCTGCAGGCCCAGGACCTCGACATCCCCTGGCGCTCGCCGGCCTCCTTGATCGTGAGATCTCCGTAGTAGCAGTCCTCCAGGATGCGCCGCTCCTTGGGAGGGAGCTGCTCCAGTGCCTCGCCAATCCGAGAGGTCAACCAGGTGTTCCCCGCCCGCTCCATGGCCTCGGTGGCGCGCTCGTCTGGCACGTCGAAGGGCCGATCCGAGTCCAGCGAGATCAATGTGATCGTGGTCACACCGGCGATCCGGTCGGAGATGCTCCGCAACGTATCGGCGGTGGAAGCCCTCGCACGAGCGGCCGGGTCGGCTCCCGCCTCTCGCTGCTGGGCGTTCTCCAGGTACTCGTCGGTCATGGCCGCGGCCCGGTGCCGCTTCGCCACCGCCTTGGGGATGCCCCCCATGAGCCGGATCCCATCGAACATGGCTCCGCGGACCCGGTAGTAGGCGAAGGTGGAGAAGGCCACACCCCTGGTCGGGTCGTAGCGCTCTGCCGCCTCCACCAGCCCCTTGCTGCCGTAGGCGAGCAGCTCGTCCATGCCAATGTGCTCCGGAGCCCTCTCACGCAGCTTCCTGGCCAAGGACTTGACCAGGGACATGTGGCGCTCAACCAGTCGGCTGGAATCTGATGACCTGGAGGACATTCGCCAAATCCGTGGGCAGGGCCATGTGGGCCCGCCGTCAATTGGTAGCAACCGTCCACCGCTCGGGTCAAGTGGTCCGCGCCCCAGGGGCTGGGCGCAGTTTGCCTGGACCCGAGTTATCTGATACCAAGCACGTAAAAAATGGACCGCCACAGATCACAGCCCGTCTCCGAGAGTGGGCTCGGCTTTGCCGAGCGGATCGCCGAGCTTCGCCAGGAGACGGCCCAGGTGAGCACCTCCGTGGCCGGCAGGCGCTTTCTGGTGGTGGGGGGCACCGGCTTTTTGGGCAGCCACCTGGTGGATGACCTGCTGGCAAGGGGCGCCGAGGAGGTCAGGGTCCTCTGCCGGACACCCCCGGCGGCAGACCCTGGCCGAGATCCGCGCCTCACCTTTGTCACGGGGAGCGTGACGGACCGGGAGACGACCCGCGAGGCGTGCGCCGAGATCCACGCCGTCTTCCACTGTGCCGCGGCCTACGGGAATCCCCCCTTCGGGCGACTGGGCAGGGCCGACGGCCTGTACGAGGTCAACGTGGAGGGGACCGGGAACATCCTGGCCGCCGCCGCGGCGCGCTCGGTGGGCCAGCTCGTATTCACCAGCTCCATGGCCGTTGTCTTCGAGCCCAGAGACAGGCTCGGTGTGGATGAGGACGCCCCCTACGCCTCGGGGCCGCACCTGGACCACTACACCCGCTCGAAGATCGCCGCAGAGCGCATGGTGCTCAGAGCGAGCTGCGACACCTTGCACACCGCGGCCCTGCGGCCCAGCGGCATCTTCGGCCCCGGCGAGCAGTACATTACCCACAAGGTCCTCCCCATGGCGCGGCTGCTTCGCGGCATACCATTCTCCCTCGACCCCGCGCAGCGGATGGACTGGACCTTCGTCTACAACCTGGTCTGGGCCCACATGCTCTGGCTCCATGCCGACCTGGATCCGTCTCGGGACGTGGCCGGCAGGGCCTACTTCATCACCGACGGGGAGCCCATGCACACCCTGGAGGACGTCATCGCCTCCATCCTGCGGGCGGCGGGCCACCGCAGGTGGACCCTCATGCGAGTCCCCAGCGGCCTCATGATCGCGAGCTGCGGTGCCCTGGAGCGAGTCTGCTGGTGGCTGCGCGGTCTGGGTCTGCGCCCACCCTTCACCCGCATGGAGGCCACCAAGGCTGTCACCACCGCCACCCACAGCACCGCCCGGGCTCGGCGGCTGCTGGGCTACGAGCCTCTCATCTCCACCAGGGAGGGGCTGCGCCACATGAGCCAGGAGCTGGCCGCCCGCCTCGGCTAGCTCCCTCGAGGACGAGAATCTCTCGCAAATCAGTCAAGCTTTGGATCAGGCGCACGACGCGGCACGAACCAGCCGGCGCACCTGCGACGGCCGGCGACGAGTGTCGCCGTGCTGAGGGGAGGGGGCCCCGCGGGCCACGGGTAGTGGCCTGCGGGGGAGGGGAACCGCAGAGCTCACCTCTACAGTCAGCCTAGCGAGGCCCCAGATACGGCCAGAAACACCAACATCGGCGCCCACCCCTGGTCGACACCGCCTCGTCGCTCTGAGGCGCCGCCTCGCTAGACATTCCGGGGAGGGGGGCGCTCTCCGAAGATGGCGGTGCCCACCCGCACCAGGGTGGCACCCTCCTCCACGGCCACGGCGAAGTCGTGGCTCATCCCCATGGACAGGTGATCCGGGACCACGTTCCGCAGGCCACTGCCGAAGAGCCCCTCCTTTAGCTCGGCCAGACGCCGAAAAAGGGGGCGGGATGCCTCCGGGTCCGGATCCCACGGGGGCATGAGCATGAGCCCCCGCAGCCGCAGGTGCTCCGTGCGAGCGAAGTGCTCCACCAGCACCGGCAGGTCCTCGGCCATGATCCCGGCCTTCTGGGGCTCGGCAGCCAGGTTCACCTGGACCAGCACATCCTGCAGCAACCCCAGCCCCGCCGCCCTGCGCTCCAGAGCGTCCATGATGGCCTGGCTGTCCACGGCGTGCACCAGGGTGGCGGTGCCCACAACGTACTTGACCTTGTTTCTCTGCAGCGGGCCGATGTAGTGCCACCTGAGCCCCTCAGCATGGGCAAGGTCACGCGCCTTGTCCCTCAGCTCCTGGGCGTAGTTCTCCCCGAAGTCGCGCTGCCCGGCCGCCAGGGCGGCGAGGATGGCCTCGGTGGGCTTGCGCTTGGAGACAGCCACCAGCTCCGCCGCGTCCTCTGCCCGGCCCGCCCTGCGGCAGGCGGCTCGCAGCTCCGATCGCACCCTCCGCAGGGCCTCGGCAACCCTCGGGGCCAGTGGAGCTTCACTCATGCCCGCCCCTCCAAAGCCGCGCCCATGACCTCCACGGAGGGGAGCACCCCCAGCCGCGCCAACCGATCCGCCACCTCAGCCAGGGGCAACCCCACGACGTTCGTGTAGGATCCGCTGATGCCCTGGAGCATGAAGGCGGCGCGACCCTGGGCGCCGTACCCTCCAGCCTTGTCCCGCCACTCCCCTGTGGCCAGGTAGCAGTCGATCTCCTGCCGAGAGAGGGGCTTGAAGCGGACGGTGGTCTCCACAACCTCTGGGCGAATGTCGCCTCCGACCGGAGCCACCACGAAGCCGGTCATCACCCGGTGCATCGATGCGGCCAGCCCCGAGAGCATGGTCCGCGCTTCACCCTCGTCACCGGGCTTGCCCAGGATCCGGTCGCCCTGGACGACAACGGTGTCGGCGGACACCACCGCGGCCACGCCCTCGAGCTCCGGGGCCGAGGATGCCTTGTCCCGAGCCACCCGGGCGACGTACTCCTCGGGGCTCTCCGAAGGGAGCAGAGACTCATCCACCTCTGGCGCGTGAACCACACAGCGGTACCCCGTGCGACGCAGCAGCTCCAGCCTGCGGGGAGATGAGGAGGCCAGCATCACCAGGCCGCCGCTCACCGGGGGATCTTGCACTTGACAGCGCCTCGCCTGGGCTTGCACGGCTTGCGGGGCCCTGGATGCCTGCCGACCCTGCGCGCCCTGGGACGCGCGGGCTTGCGGCCGCTGAGCACCTCCGCCTCCTGGTACAGCCTCTTGAGCCGCGCCAGGGAGGCGGTGTAGTCCAGGGGGACGGAGAGCCTGGCGGCGATCTGCTCGGCGGTGTAGCGGTTGCCGTCCGCCCAGAGGCTCTTCAGGTAGGGGCCCACCTTCTTGTTGGAGTACCAGTCGCGACCGAACTTCTTGCGCAGGTGCTCGTGCAGGATGTCGGCCAACATGAAGGCGCGGGCGTAGTCCGCCGAGTAGAAGAACGGGTCCACGTCCGAAAGATATCGGTCGGCGTCATCCTCATTGAGCTTGTAGCCGTAGGCCTGCTGGAAGAGGGTCCGATAGAGCTTGCGGCGGTCGGCTGTCTGCCCCCTATACACGCTGGAGAAGAGCTTGGGTGAGCCCCCCTCCAGGGCCACCTCGTAGATGAGCTTGGCCCAGCCGTAGCGGCGCGCCAGGTAGAGATTGTAGGCCAGGCGGCTCCTGACAAGGTACCCCATGAGCCTCCTGCCGAGGGGCCTCACCCGCACCCGCCCGAGGCCCTTGGTGAGCCCCTTGCGGTGCTTGCCCCTCCGCACCTCCCGGATGAACCCGGCGTAGCGCTTCAGCCAGGCGGGATCCTCCCAGGCCCTGGCGAAGAGCTCGGCAAAGGCCTCGGTCAGCGAGAGGCTGCCTAGCTGCTGAAACTCCCACCGGCGGGTCTTGGTCCAGGCGAAGTGAAGCGCGTGGCCTCCCTCGTGAAACAGGGTCACCCAGGCCGACAGGCCGCCGGCGGGCTTGACCGCAACTCGAATGTCGGAGGGCACCACCAGGGGGTAGCAGGCGGCCCGATATCTCTTCTTGGGGCCCATGGAGTCGTCGATGAGGATCCTGGTCCCGGCGGCGGTGGTGGTGTCCAGGCCAATGCCCTGCAGAAAGTACTTGAACGTGGGGAGCATGAGCTTGTCGGGGAGCTGACGCCTGACCTTGGGCGCGGCGAAGAGCCGCCCGTGGTCGGAGCGCTTGAGCCTGGAAAGGGGCACGCCCAGAGACTCCTTGGCCACCGAGGCCATGAGCTTGTCGAACAGGGGCTGGCTGTCGCGCACGAACCTGGCTCCCAGGGTGATCAGCGGCCCCAGCTTGACCTGTCGGACCTGCGAGGAGAGGTCCACGTAGGAGCGATATCCCATCCACTGAGCCAGCTCCTGAGAGCGGACGAGCTTCTTGATCAGCAGCGGGTTGAGCACCCGCCGACGCACGTCGGCCATGGCCTGGTTGATGGCCAGACGGCGGGCAGGCTTCTTCTCCTTGACGAGCAGCACCGGGAGGTTCCTGTAGGGCACCCGAGCCGCAAGCCAGGGCAGCTTGACCGTGGCGCCCAGCTCGGCAGCGCTGAGCTGATCGTCCAGGCTCGCGGTCTTGCGCTCGATGTACGCGGTGGCCAGGTAGCCTCGCAGGTAGCGGTACGCCAGCCGGGCCGTGGGGTCCTTCTCCTCGGAGATGCACTGCTTGATGAAGGCCAGGGTGCGACGGGAGATGAGGCGCTCTCGACCCACGAACAGGGTCCTCTTGTAAGAGCGCTCCCCCCGCGTGTGGCTGAACCAGGCCAAGAGCTCGACCAGGTGCAGGTGGGCCGCCGCCTGGCGAGCCAGCAGCGGCATCCCCACGGCGCAGCTCATGGGCCACGCCGGCTGCTTCACCGTGGCCCGCCGCCGCGTAGGAGGCGGGGGCGGCGGCGGGGGCTCATGAACGCTGGGCCGGGGGCACACAGGACATTTGGGCTGGCCAGCGCAGCCCTGAAGGGGCGCCGAGATCACTCCCAAGACCAGCAAGACGGCCACAAGGCTCGACAACGGTAGGCGAAGGTCACGCATGGATTCTCCTCCGGCTGCTTGTGCCTGAAGCTCAGGCGGTACGCCGGCCATTATAGCGCTCAGACACCGATGGGGAAGGGGCCTTCCCCAGACCGCCACACCTTCGCCGCTACTGCACGATCACCATCAGATCGAAGTGGGGGGCATAGGCGGTGCTGTCGTGTGCGAAGAAGCGAAACACAAACGTGTCTCCCGCCTCGGAGGAGGCCGTCTGCCAGGCCCAGGGAATCTCTCCCGGCCCCTCTCCCCACTGGGGCGCCGGCTCCATGAGCGGCTGGGGTCCCTGGGCGAGGGCGACCGTCCAGTAGACCACGTCTCCCGCATCCTGGTCGGATGTGACCAGGGCGCACTGCAAGAGATCGCCAGCGACCACGGTCACCATGGAGCCACCGCCGCCGCAGTCCAGCCGGATCTGGGGCGGGTTGTTGGTCTTGATGGTCCAGCTCAGCTCGAAGCGGACCCGGTCCAGGCCGTCGTCTGCCACCCAGACCATGCCAACGGGCAGGGGCTCCGGCCCGTCGACGACCATGCCGAACCAGCCGTCCTCCACCGGGAGGGCGACCGGCTCGCCGGGCTGAAGCCAGCGCGGCGGCCAGTCCTGCTGGCAGCCAAGGGGGTCCCCCTCTGGGGACTCGCACGAGAGCTCAACCGTGCGCCCGGCCTGCCCCTCCACGCCGAACACGCACTCGAGCAGGCCCCCCGCGGCCACGGCCTGCCCGTCGAGCACGTTCGGTTCGCAGGCCACCGCCGTGAAACGTAGACCGCCCTGGCCACCGTCGGGCTGGCCACCATCAGGAGACGATGCGTCCACCAGCGCGCCATCGCTCCGAAGCCTCGCGACCACCCCACGCTCCACGCAGGAGAGCTGCGCCGCGACCAGGCAGAAAAACAGGCACACCGCCCCCATTGCCTTGAGAGATGATACGACAGCCGGTTGGCCAATGTTTGCCGGGGACGGTGTGCCGATATGATTGTCTCTTTGCTCGCTCAATGTATTAAGTGACCAGCGGCCGTGGTTTTTGACGCTTTTTTCACCTGGACCCGGTTTTTCTTGCGCCCAGGGCTTGCAGGCGGCTACGCACCCGCGCGGCGTAGATGGAGCCGGGGTAGCGCCGGAGCAGGGCCCTGCAGGCGGCGCGCTCACGCACCCGGCGGCCCAGGAGGCGCAGGGACTCGATCCGCCCCCAGGCGGCCTCCGGCGCCAGGGCGCCCCCTCCATGCGACCGCAGGTAGCCCTCGAAGGAGGCCAGGGCGGCCCTGGCCCGGCCTAGCTGCCGGAGCTGTACCTGGCCCATGAGCACCAGGCATGTGGCCGCCTCTGGCGCCGCTGGGTGGAGCCGAATGAGTCGCCGATACACGGCCACGACCTTTGTCCAGGCCCGCTGGGCACGCAGCCGGGCGGCCCTGCTCAGCATCTGGCCCACTGTCTCCACAGCCACAGATGGGTCCGGGGAAGCACCCCCTGGTGAGAGCTGGCCCCCCGCCTTGCCGCTGGTTGCCGATGTCGCCCCCTGCGCTCCACCGCTGCCGAGGAGCGCCCGCCCAGCTCGAGGGTGACCCGCACGGGGCTGTGCGCGCCCAGGGGAGCCGCGCCAGGGGGCAGCGCCCAAGGCACCCAGCGGCTCTGCCGATGATACCTCTGGCCCACCTGCCGGAGCGGGGCCGGCGCCCCGCTCCAGGTCACCACCGCCCTCCGAGGGAGAGGGCCGGTCGAAGACCACATCCACCCTCCCGCCGGGGGGCAGGGTCACCCCACGCTCCTCCCACGCACCGGGACCGCCAAGGGCCACCACCCGGTGCAGGCCGGGCGGCAGCACGACGGTCAAGGGAGAGCGCCCCACTGGCCTGCTGCCCACCAGAATCTCCTGGCCGGCCCCAGCTCCCACCGCCAGCACACCTCCCTCCACCGCGGGGAGGCCTTCAAGGAGCGCCTCCGCACCCAGCAGCCATCGCCTCGAGACCGCCCCAATGCGCCAGTGGCGCCCGGCCCCATCCAGGCTCTGACCCGCTCCCAAGAGCGCATCCACTCCAACCGACAGCCGAACGTCCACCCGCCCGTGGAGCACCTCTACCCGCCGAGATCCAGCCTCGTCGACCACCCGCAGGAGAGTGCCGAGCACCCGGACAACGCCCCAGCTCGTCCTCACCTCCAGGGGCCGATCCAGCGGTCTGGGAGCCACCCGTAAGGTGACCGAGCCCCGCCGCAGCTCGAAGCGGTGGGACGCCTCCGAGGCTCGCGCCAGCACCAACCTGGTGCCCCCCGACAGCAGCGCCCGCGTTGTGTCCGGCAGGGCCACAACCGCCCTTCCT
>JAJRWW010000517.1 GCA_024276595.1 Myxococcota bacterium | reverse complement strand
TCCATGCCAGCGCGTCCGCTCTGAAAGCGCCTGAAGTAGCGTCTCGGCGAGGGGGTCACGGCCGCCAGGTGGGCGGCCTCCAGGGGACCCAGGTGGCCCGGCTCCCGCTGGAAGTAGTGGCGGGCGGCGGCCCGCACGCCGAAGATCCCGGGGCCCATCTCCACCAGGTTCAGGTAGATCTCCATGATGCGTCGCTTGCTTATCACCTGCTCCAGGCGCCAGGTGAGGATGGCCTCCTGGAGCTTTCGGGAGATGTCTCTGCGGTGGCTCAGAAACACGTTCTTTACCACCTGCTGGCTAATGGAGCTAGCCCCCTTGAGGAGGCTCCCCTGGCGCAGGTTGGTGGCGAGGGCCCGGCGGATGTTCTCCAGGTCGAAGCCGTGGTGCGAAAAGAAACGCCGATCCTCGGCGGCCAGAAAGGCGGCCTTCACGTTGCGCCCAAGCCTGCTGTAGCTGCGCCAGTTGGGGTTCGATGGCCCCATCACCAGTCGAGTGGGCTTCCACCCAGGGGGACGCGAAACAAAGGTGAAAGGCCTGCTGAGGGTTGCCACCTGCGCCGCAGGCGGATCCCGGAGCACAACACAGCCGGGCCCATGGACCTTCAGCCCGAGCTCCAGCTCCTCCATGGCCCGGCTGTCCAGGGACACGTGCAGCCTCGCGCCCAGCCGCCCACCCAGCCGCATCCCCTTGAGCTTGGGCACCAGGGCGGCGGGGATGGCGCGAAAGAGCCTGGCGCAGCCCGTGGACGGCAGGGTCGCCTCCAGCCGGACACGGAGAGCGCCATCGGCCAGTGCGAGCTCGCCCACGAGGCCCAGGTCGACCCCGGCCACGGTCAAGGTGGCTCGCCTTAGCACCACCCGGCCTTCGGCCGGCAGGTAGCGCCCCCGCACCCTGAGCCGAAAACCAGGCCAGGGGATCGGCCATGGGGCCAGCAGCCTCCTGCGGATGCTCACCCTGGAGAGGGTAAGGTCGGCGGTCACGGACGCCTCACCCCCTCGGATTCTCGCCCGGGCCAGCCCCTGGAGGCTGGCGAGGGACAGGTCCAGGCCCGACCTGCGGGTGAAGCGGCCGAGATGCCGCAGAGCCAGCATGCCCCCGGCCTCCACGCGAGCTCGGCGCTTTTGGCCGTCCAGCAGGGAGTAGACGCTCAGCCCGCGAGCGCGCGCACCCTTCCCGTGGGCAGGCCTTGCCCGCCCGGGCGGGCTGACGAGGTGAAGCTCCAGCAGGTCGGGAGCCACCTCGTCCGCGCGGAGGCTGAAGGACTCCCTGGCCCCGGAGACGCCGTCCAACCGCACCTCGGCCTCGGCCACGCGCAGCCTGCGAGTGCGAAGACCGCCTGACCTGCGGGGCAGCCCTTCCCAGCGCAGGTCACGCAAAAAAGCGGTGCCTCCGTGCCCCACTTCCACCTTGACAGATCCCACGAGCACGGTCGATCGCCCGTCTGGGTCGCGGGTGAGCTCCAGGTTCCCAAGGCTTACCTGTCGCAGGGCATGGGGCGCACCTCCACGCCCGGTCTCCAGGATCTCCACCCTGTCTAGGCGCACCTGGAGACGGGCCCCAGGGGCAGACCTCACGGCAGAGCCGCCCCCACCGCCCCCTGGGTGAGCGTGCCCAGCTCGCCCTGCCAGGCGCCGGAGCTCCGAGATCGCGCCCGGGCGATGCCACAGGAGCTGACCACCGGCGACCCGTAGCTCACGGACCCTCAGGGCCATCGAAAGAGCCGCACGCCAGTCCATGACCGCCCGCACTCGGGGCAGCTCCAGGGAGGCCACGCCCGGGCCGGGCCAGCTCACCCGAACTCGCTGAAGGCACAGGCCGAAGGGCCCGCTGGCCTGCACCGCCCCGATGGAGACCTGCCCACCGGTGCGGCGAGCCAGGAGCTCGCCCAGGGCCCGCCTCGCTCGCTGCTGAGCCAGCCTGTCGAGGCTCCAGGGGGCCAGGATGACCAAAAAGCCCAGGCCAACGGCCAGGGCGGCCTTCCTGAGGTGGGGAGAGAGCTGGCTGCCGGTGGGGGTCACGGGGTGGGCGTCAGTTGGGCCCGGATGCGCCAGCGCTGGCCTGCTCGGGCTCGTTGAGGGTAATGACACGCAGGTCATCGCCGCCTGCCAGCCCCTCGCCGTGGGACCTGAGCGCTGCACCATCCAGGATCTCCTCCACGAGGTCCCCCATGCTCAGCCCGGCCCAGTGGGCAACCCTGGGCGCCAGGCTCGTCGGGGTGAATGCGGGCAATGAGTTCACCTCCAGGATATGCTCGTTGCCCTCGTCCGACAGGAGCATGTCCACCATGGTCATGCCCGCACAACCAAGGGCCTTGTGCGCCTTGAGGGCCTGGGTGAGCACCCCGCGGTAGCGAAGCTCCGACAGGCGCGCGGGCAGGTGCACCTCGCAGCGCCCGCTCGTGGTCTTGGCCCTGTACGAGTAGTGATCCGTGTCCGGCACAACCTCCACGGCCCCCAGGGCCCGGTCATTGAGAATGGCCACATGGACCTCCATGCCTCCCAGAAACCTCTCCACCATGACCGAGCTGTCGAAAAGGAGCGCGCCCTCGCAGGCCTGGAGCAGCTCGTGGTGGTTGCGCACGACGCTCACGCCCACGCTCGCGCCCATGGAGCAAGGCTTGACCACTGCTGGAAAGCCGAAGGATCCGTGAGCCGAGACCAGGTCGTCCAGGTCCTGCTGGCCGAGCACGTAGTACGGCGGCGTGGGCAGGTTCCGCAGCCGCAGAATCTCCTTGGTCTTCACCTTGTTCATTGCCAGCGCCGAGGCGGTCACCCCCTAGCCCGTGTAAGGGATGCCCATGATCTCCAGCATCCCCTGGATGCAGCCATCCTCCCCGTAGCGGCCGGAGAGGCCCAGGAAGGCCACCTCCACGCCGCTCTGTCTCAGGACGAGGTCCACGTCTCGATCCACGTAGACACGGGTGGCTCGGTAGCCGCGGTCCACCAGGGTCTGGTACACCACCTCCCCCGTCTGGATGGATATGTCCCGCGCCGCCGACAGGCCGCCCATGAGAACGCCGATCTTTTGGTTCTTGAACTTCTTTGCTCGCAGCATGGCTTCCTTCGCGTGGCTTACTTGGAGCGCCGGCCACCCGTCGCACCCTTTCCCTTGACGGTCCGCCCCGGAGCCGCAAAAGTGCTGTAAGCTCGATCACCATTGATCTCGCTCAGCCAGGGAACGACGCCGATGTGACATTCAGTATCCCCAGCCGAGCGAATCGGGCAAGTTTTTGGCGGGGTTGAGACCTTCTTGGGGCAGTGCCCCCGTGGATCCAGAGCTGTCTCGGACTGGATCCAGAGGAGATCTCTGGATCCGGCTCTCGAAGGGATCCGAATCCACAAGGCCAACGGGCGCGCAACATGCGAAAAAAACATACTTTTTTTTGGACATTCCTGGGACGAGTGGCCTACGAGCCCATGCTGGAGACCCAGCGGACCCTCAGGGCAGCGGTCATCTCCGGCGTGGCTCCGGGCGGGCTGCTCCTGCTGGAGCACCCCCCGACGATCACCATAGGACGAAGAGGTGATGAAAAAAACATCCTCCTCACCCGTGAGAGTCTCGCCAGCCTGGGCATCGGCCTCCACCGGGTGGAGCGCGGAGGAGACGTGACCTACCACGGCCCTGGACAGCTCGTGGCCTACCCCGTGATGCCGGTGCTCGGCGGCGTACATGGCTTCGTGAGGTCCCTGGCCGAGGCGGCTCGCCAGCTCTTGAAGGGCCTGCAGGTGGAGGCAACCTGGAGCGAGGAGCGGCCAGGGCTGTGGACCACCGACGGCAAGATCGCTGCCGTGGGCCTGCACGTGAGTCGAAAGGTGGCGATCCACGGGCTCGCGCTGAACCTGAGCCCCGACCT
>JAJRWW010000516.1 GCA_024276595.1 Myxococcota bacterium | reverse complement strand
GAGGAGATGCTGCGGGCACTGCTCTTGGACTACTCCCTGGAGCAACGATCCTTGCTGATCAAGGAGTCTCTCAGGCGCGGGGTGCGGGATCGACATTATCACTGAGCCAGATCACCTGGCCAGGTCACCGAGGCAGGGCCGCTCCCCAGACCCCAATGGTTCTGGCGTACGGACGCCGATCTGGATCAGCCGACAAAGAACCGCTGGCCAGCGACGGGAGCCGCCGTGCCCATGATCGGTTAGAGCCTTGCCCGGGCCCGTGCGTGTGCACTGGTTGCACTCCGCTGGCGTGGCAGCCCCTTGCCGGCCACAATAGGGGGGTGAAGTCGGGCCTCGATTCCCGTACTATGTCCGAAGCTTTGGCTGGATTGCCGGCGAGAAGGTCCCATGAACAGAGCTCATGTCCCATCTTCCTTGGCCGTGGTAGTTACCGTGGTAATCACCGTGGCCGTCACGGTTTCGGGGTCGCCGGACGTCGCCCACGGTCGCTCCTGGGTTTCGGGGCGCAACCCCTGCAGCGCCACCATGATGGGTCGGTACAGGGGCATGATCGACGCCAACCCTGGCAACCGCTGGGCGCTGGGCAAGCTCCTGCGCTGCATATCGGTCAAGGGGCTGGCTCGACAGTACGCCAGGCGTATCAAGCGTTTCCCCAAGAGCTACAACTTCCGCGTGGTGCATGGCAACCTGCTCATGCGTCTGAAGAGGCACTCGGAGGCGGTCACCGCCTTCAAGGGTGCCGTCCGACTCAAGCCCAACAAGTACCTGGCGCATTTTCGGTTGGCAGCGGCCTATCGCAAGCTCAAGAGGTCAGAGGAGGCCCGCAAGGCCTACGAGGCCTCCCTGGCGCTGGTAAGGGCAAAGCGCCTGAAGAAGAAGATCCTGCGCTCGCTCATCGACCTGACCATCGGGCGCAAGAACCTGAAGAAGGCGCGAACCTACTTTGTGGCGCTGCTCAAGCTGAACCCGCGCAACCGACTCCTGCGGCTGGAGTTTGCCCAGGTGCTCACCCGCAACCTGATGTACAAAAAGGCCCTCACGGAGTACCGGATGCTGCTGAGGCGCTACCGCGGCAACTCCAGGTGGACCGCGGATCTGCTCAAGGAGATGGGAAAAGTCTACGAGCTCATGGGCAAGGGCGCGCTGGCCAAGAAGTCCTATGAGAAGGCCATGCGCTATCTCACCGCCGGGCACTGGATGCGCAACGAGCTCATTCAGCGGATCATCGCCATCCACCGGAGAAAGAACGCCCTGCGGAGCCTCATTGGCGAGCTGGAGAAGAAGTGGCGCGGCAGGGGCTTTTTTCACTGGTCCATTCTGGCGAGCCTGTACGACGAGGTGGGAGAGGACACCAAGGCCATCCGCGCCTACAAGCGGGCGCTCGGGGCCAAGCCCTATGCCATCGACGTCAGGGCGAGGCTCATCGCCATGCTGAGCCGGCTCAACCGCCACAAGGAAGCCATCCGGGTGCTTCGGGAGCAGGTCCGTATCGCCCCTGGAGAGCCTCGCTTTCACCTGGATCTGGCCAAGGCGCTGTGGCGGGAGCGGCGGCGAAAGGCAGCTCTGGGGGTGCTGCGGCGGCTGGGCGCCCGCTTTGGTCGGGATCCGTCCGTGCACCTGGCGCTGGCAGATCTGTACAACAAGTGGGGCAAGCCGAGCTGGGCCCTGAAGGAGTTCAAGATCCTCGTGCGCATCGAGCCGCGGGATCCAGGTCACCTCATCAACCTGGGGGAGCAGTACTGGCAGCGGGGCGATAAGCGCAGGGCGCTTTCGGCCTGGAAGCGGTTGCTGGGGAGAGGAGTGTATCGGTCCAGGGAGGACGCGTACGCGGCCATCGCCAGGGTCTACGCCGAGCATGACCTCAACAGGGAGGCCCTCAGGTACTTTGACAAGGCCATCCGCCTCAACCCCAAGAAGGTGGACTACAGGCGGCAGCGGGCCATGGCCCTGCAGAAGAACCGGCAGTACCGCAGGGCCGTAGAGGCCTGGAGGCTGGTGATCAAGATGGCGGTGGAGAAGCGTCACCAGCCCTGGCGCCGCGAGGCCCGCACCGCCATCATCGATATCTGGCACCGCCGGGGCATTCTCAGCTCCAAGATCGCCCTCTACCGAGGCAAGCTGGCCCACAGGCCGCCATACATTTCGGCGGGCTACTTCATGGGTGAGGCCTTTCTGAAGCTCAAGAAGATCAAGGAGGCCACCAAGGTCTACAAGCGCATCCTGGAGATCGATCACAAGCAGGTGGAGGCGCTCCTGGCCCTGGAGCAGATTTACAGGGAAGGCTACCAGCTCAAGAAGGCCATCGCGGTCCTTCTGCGGCTCGCAAAGATCCTGCCCCAGAGGCGGCGGGAGCTCTTCGAGCGAATCGCGGTGCTGTACCTGCAGCTCTACCAGGACCGCCTGGCGCTCCAGTACGCCAAGCGGGCGAGCCAGCTCGCTTCCAAGACGGACGCCTCGGCCAAGGCCCGCCTCGGGGCCATCTACGCGAGGCAGGAGAACTGGAAGGCCGCCATCAAGGCATACAGGGAGGCGCTCAAGATCAACGGCCGCCTGTTCAAAGTGTACTTCTCCCTGGCGCGCATTTTTCTCCAGCTCGGCAACCACGTGGAGGCGGTGAAGCTCTACCACGAGGTGATCCGTCGGTCTCCGGACGAGGAGTTCGTGCGCAGAGCGGCGCGCTTTGCCATCGACATAGACTAGTACCTGGGCCGGCTGCTGGAGCTGGAGCGGGAGCTCATTCCGCTGGCCTTCACCTACACCCACAAGAAGACCTACCGCATTACCCTGGTCAAGGTCTACGCCAGGCTAGTGCCCCGTCTGGCCTTTCAGAAGCAGCTAGATCCCGATGCCAGGCGCCGTGCGCGAGCGGCCAGGTTGCTCTTTCAAATCGGACAGCGGGCCCTCAAGCCCCTCCTGGAGGCGCTGTCCGAGCGCCAGGGGGTCCAGCGGGACATCGCCATCTCGGTCCTGGGACACCTGGGCAACCGAAACGCCGCTCCTCCCCTTGTGCGGCTGGCCCTGAGGCCCCCTGAGGAGGAGGCGACAGTCTCGGTACCCGCAGCCCTGGTTCGACGCTGGCGGAGGTCCTATCGCCGCAGGACCCCGGTCAAGGCCAAGCCCAAGACGGCCTTGCGGGTGCGCGCCATCGTGGCTGCAGGGCGCCTGCGGGACCCCCGCACCGTGCCGGATCTGGCCAAGCTCCTGTCGAACAAGAGCGTGGAGCTGCGTGAGGCAGCGGCCTGGGCCCTGTCGGAGCTGAAGCAGCGCTCCGTTCGCACCCACCTGCAAAAGGGGCTGGCCGACCCGAAGATCAGCGTGGAGATCTTCTCCTGTGTCGGGCTGGGTCGCCAGGGTCGTCCCCCCGTGGGAGCCATGATAAAGGTGCTGCTCTCCAGCAGCCGTCGCCCAGAGGTTCGCGCCGCCTGCGCCTTTGGCCTTGGGCTTGCGGGTGACAGGCGAGCCATCGCGCCGCTGCTTGAGACCCTGGATGAGGAGCGCGCGGATCTGGCCACCAAGAGCGCCTGGGCCCTCGGCCTGCTCGGATCACCCACGGCGGTGGCTCCCCTGGCAGATCGCCTCTGGAGCCTGGAGGGTGAGCGGCAGAGGGCAGTGGCCTGGGCGCTGGGACGATCCGCCAAGGGGGCAAGGGGTAGGCAGGGGGGTGGTGCCCGACTGGTGATCCGCAACGGCCGGGTGGACTGGAGGAGCTACCTCACCGAGCTCGCCCCCTCGAGCAGGCACCTGGGGCAGCTCGCGCTGAGGCGCCTGATGAAAAAGTACGGGGCCCTTGTGGCCAGGGGTCTGCGGGTGGCTCTGCGTCGGCACCGGGATCTGGTGCTGCGGGTGTTGCGGGCACTGGACACAGAGCGGAGGGGGCTGTCAGTGGCCGCCTTTGGGCTCGGCTCCGCCTCCGGACCCGTTGCGAGCAAGACCCTCGAGCCCCTCGCCAGGGTCCTCCGGGAGGAGGTCGCCCGGCTGGTGCGCCACCGGGATCCAGATGTTCGCACTCACGCCTTGCGGCTGGCCGCCAAGGTGGGCTTTGCGGGCATGGTAAACCTCGTGAGCCTGGGGCTCGCTGACAGCAGCTCACAGGTGCGACGGGCGGCCGTGGAGGCTGCCGTCATCGCCGTGGGGCGCCGCCCAGCCTGGCGACCGGCCTTTGTGAGGCTCCTTGCGGCGAGCATTGGCAAGCTTGCCTGGCACGAGAAGCTGGAGCGGATCCGTGGCCTGGGCATGCTGAAGGCCAGGTCAGCCCTGCCGGTGTTGCGGCGCTACGCGCGCTCATCCCACGGCTTCCTGGTGGAGTTCGCGGTTCGTGCCCTGGGGCGCATCGGGGACCGACGGGCTCTGCCAGAGCTGCTGGCCGCTCTGCGATCAGGGGCTGCCAAGGTGCGTCTCACTGCGGTCCTGGCGGTGGCGCGGGTGGCCCCCCGCGCATCCCGAGCGGCGCTGGCTCGCCTCGCTCGCACGGACCCGGATGCGAGGGTACGCGCCGCGGCGCGAAAGGCCCTGAAGTAGCGAGAGTCGGGCGTCTTGCGGGGCGCTGCAGGGGCGCCAGCTCCGGCTCGGCGGCTGGCCGGCCGCGGGAGAGCTACTTGCTCTTGTCCTTGAGGAACTTGCCGAAGCAGTTGGCGAACTTCTGGCAGCTCGCGGGGTCGGTCTTGCCGCCGGAGGTCTCCAGGCACTTGTTGATGATCTTCGCATCGGCGGCCCTGCCCTCGTGCTTGCGGCACTGCTTGACCACCAGCTCCTTGAGGGTCGCCCGGTTGCGCTCGACGTCCTTGGCCTTGAGCGCCTCGTTCGCCTTCTTGGTTTCGGGGTCAGTGGCCTTGGCCAGGCTCTTCTTGGCGTCGGGGCGCAGCCGGAACATGAGCGCCTCGGTGCAGCCGGAGAGGCTCTTGTCCAGCTTGTCACAGTCCACCTTTTCGCCACAGGAGGCGGTGAGCAGGGCCGCAAAGCACACGGTG
>JAJRWW010000515.1 GCA_024276595.1 Myxococcota bacterium | reverse complement strand
TGTATCCACCCCACCCGGGGTTTTAGCGGCTAACGATAGTACCAAATTCTCAAAAATCAAGATCCATGCACAATCATTGCGCATCAAACCATGGCCAGGCTCGGCTCACCTGCCCCTTTCTTCCATGTTTTTCTTGCAATCTCCCCCGGAACGCGCCAGGTTTCCACCATCCCAAGGAGACACCCTGAAATGATGCGAACGATGCAAACGACCCTGGTCGCTCTCGCGGCCGCCCTGCTGGCCCTCGGCCTCACCGCCTGCGACAAGAAGAAGGAGAAAGCTCCCCCCGCCGCCACCGTGGAGGCCATGGACTACAGCATCCAGCCCGGCGGCTTCGACACGGGAGACCAGCGCAACCCGCAGGGGCGACGCACCCCACGCCGCCCGCGCAAGCTGGGCCCGGAGATGGCCGGCTCCCACATCCTCCTGGCCTACAAGGGTGCCCGACGGGCAAGACCCGACGTGACCCGCACCAAGGCGGAGGCCCTGGCGCTGGCCAAGAAGCTCACCGCCGAGCTGAAGAAGGACCCCAAGAAGTTCGCCGAGCTGGCCAAGAAGTACTCCAACGGCCCCACTGGAAAGCGGGGGGGCTTCCTTGGCTCGTGGCGCCAGGGTCGAATGGTGCCCGCCTTTGACAAGGCCATCGCGGCGCTGAAGATCGGTGAGATCTCCGCCGAGCCGGTAGAGACGCCCTTTGGCTTCCACGTCATGAAGCGAATGCCCCTCCCCCCCACATACGCGGGAGCTCACATTCTCATCGCCTACAAGGGCGCCCGACGGGCAAAGCCCAGCATAACCCGCACCAAGGCAGAGGCCCTGGCGCTGGCCAAGAAGCTCACCGCCGAGCTGAAGAAGGACCCCAAGAAGTTCACAGAGTACGCCAAGAAGCACTCCAACGGCCCCAGCGCCAGGCGGGGTGGAAGCCTGGGCAAGTGGAAGAAGGGGCGCATGGTGCCAGAGTTCGACGCCGCCATCGAGAAGCTCAAGGTGGGCCAGGTGAGCGACCCGGTGGAGACAGCCTTTGGGTATCACGTGATAATCCGCGTAGACCCCAAGACCGTGCCGGATCGTCCCCGCATGCCCCACCGCTAACTGCCCCGAGCCCCAGGGCGACGAGTGTCGGCCGGGCAGAGACCCAGCCATGGCCCGTGGGGGAGCGAGCGCTCACGGCGCTGATCCTGCCCCTGGTCTCGCCGGAGCCCCCTTGGTATCTATATCCAAGAGCCAGCACAATCGGAGCCAGCCACCATGAGCCTTCCCCTCGAGACGACCATAGACCCCACCCTGTGCGACGGTTGCGCCCTGTGCGCCTCCGTGTGCCCGGCGGAGATCATTTCTGTGCAGGGAGACACCGCCCGGGTCACCGGACCAGCGGACCGCTGCCTCCACTGCGCCCACTGCGCCGCGGTCTGCCCGCCGGGAGCGGTCACGGTCCCCTCGGCGACCCAGGCTGCGCTTGGCCTCGCCACCGTCTCCCAATCCCCCTCCACCGCTCCCCTCCCCTCCACGGCCTCCCTCGTGCGGCTGATGGCGGGCCGCCGCTCCTGTCGGGCCTACCGGGACAAGCCGGTGAGCAGGGCGCTGCTGGAGGACCTGGTGCGCATCGGCATCACCGCTCCCTCCGGCACAAACAGCCAGCGCTGGACCTTCACCCTGCTCCCCGGCAGGCGCGCCATGGAGCGCTTCGGCGCCCTGACGGCCCGCTTCTTCTCCCAGCTCAACTTCGTGGTACGCTTCGCTCCCGTGCGCCTGGCTGCGCGCCTGGTCTCCGGTGACACGCTGGAGCTGTACTACCGGGAGTACTACGAGCGGGTGCAGGAGGCCCTGGACGAGTGGCGTCGCACCGGCAGAGACCTGCTCTTTCATGGCGCCCCGGCGGCCATCTTCATCGGCTCCAGGCCCGGCGGCACCACCCCCAAGGAGGACGCCTTGCTCGCCGCCCAGAACATCCTGCTCGCCGCCGAGACCATGGGCCTGGGCACCTGCCTCGTGGGCTACGCCGTGGAGGCCCTGGCCGCCGACCCGCGCATCAAGCGGGAGATGGGCATCCCCAAGGAGGAGCGCGTCCACGCCGTCATCGCCGTGGGTTACCCAAAGGTCCCCTGGAAGCGCCCCGCCGGGCGACGCCTGGTCACACCTCGCCTCTGGGAGGGCTAGTGTCGCACATTGCCTGTGCCACGCTCAGAACCTGATGATACAGTTGCTCCATCGACTCCAGAAGTGTGACACAGTCAACTCCAGAGGTGTGACGCAGTGACCAGCCAAGGCATCCGATGGACTCTGCCAGGATATCTCCTTGGGGCTCTGCTCGCCCTGGGAGCCTTCGCGGCCTGCCCTGGACCCGCTCCCCCTGTCCCGCGGGACCCCACCCGGCGGGGACGCTCGGGAGCTCAGACCCTCGCCCAGCAGGCCGTGGACCTTCCCCGCATCAAGGTGCACTTCATCGACGTGGGCCAGGGAGACGCGATCTTGCTGGAGCTCCCCTGTGGCGCTGTCCTCATTGACGCTGGCGGCGAAAAGACCGGCGACTTCGACAGCAACAAGGTTCTGGACAGCTACCTGGGCGCCTTCTTTGAGCGACGCAAGGACCTGCACAACACCCTGGACCTGGTGACCATCTCCCACCCGCACTACGGTCACGTGCGAGGGATCAAGGGGGTGCTGCTGCACCCGGGCTCCAGGCTGAAGATTCGCAACGTGCTCACCAACGGCAAGGAGCGCGGCCCAGGAGCCTGGCAGCAGCGCCTCCTGCACCGCTGGGCCTCCTCCACAAAGGGCGTGAAGCTCCGCAAGATCCTGGTGGAGGACATCCCACAGGGCTATGGGCTCACCGGGCCGGTCATCGACCCCATCCGGTGCAGGAGCGTGGACCCGAAGATCCGCGTGCTCTGGGGCGCCGTAACCAGACGGCCCAAGGACTGGGACTACCGGGCCATGGACAACCCCCACAACCACTCCCTGGTGCTTCGGGTGGACTTTGGCAAGCTCTCCTTCCTGTTCCCAGGAGACCTGGAGGAGGACGGCCTCAACCAGCTTGGCCACTGGTCCTACCCTTCCCGGCTGCTGGACGTGGACGTGCTCAAGGTGCCTGGTCACGGCTCGGCGAGGAGCGCCAGCCCGGGCATCCTCAGA
>JAJRWW010000514.1 GCA_024276595.1 Myxococcota bacterium | reverse complement strand
CGAGAGAAGGCGGTGTCGATGAGCTCGATGGCGTGGGCGGTGAGGCGCGGGTCCCCAGACTGGATGTTCCAGTGGATGATCGCGGTCATCTTGGGGTCCTCCACCAGGGCTGCCAGGCCGAAGAGGCGGGCGTGACAATGCCGAAGACGGTGGATCAGCTCCTGGGCGAGCAGGGACTCTCCGCGGGGGTCCAGCCCCCCCAGGAGGCCGCGGCTGGTGGCGGCGAGCACCTGGCCGAGCACCACCTCCGCCCGGATGCGGTCCAGGATCAGCCCTCGCGCGGGTCGGTCGTAGCCCCCGGGGTGAGCTGTGATTCGGTTGAGGGACCTGATGGCGTGGAGGCGGATGTCCCCGTGGGTGTCCGAGAGCAGGTCCTCCAGGACCTTGCCCGCCAGGTCGGTGTCCACGGTGGCCAGCACCCGGGGCACCCGCTGCCGCAGCGCCAGGGGGGCGGCCGGGCTGGAGGCGATCTTGCCCAGCTCCGGCACCGCGACGTCTCCCAGGGCGGCCAGGGCCAGCCCCGCCTCGTCCGCCGGCCCAAGGCAGGAGAAGCACACCAGCAGGTCCTGGAGAAGGGAAGGGGATCGGATGGCAGCGGCCGTGCGCAGGGCCGCCCCTCGCACCCTGGCCGAGTGGTCTCGCAGCAGGACCTGGCAGCGGGGGGCGAGGCTCTCGTGGGCAAAGGGGAGCATGGCATCGGCCAGGGCGAACCGGTCCGCTTCCCCGGGGGCGGCTGCCAGGTCCAGGAAGGTCCGCTCCGCCTGCTCGGTGGCCAGGTCCAGGCGGAGGGCGCAGTAGGCGGCAGCAGCACGAGCAGCCGGACGCTCATCTGACAGCAGCGCGGCCACCGTTCCTTCGGTGCCCTCGGTGCCCAGGTGTGCCAGGGTGACCAGGTGCTGGGCCACCACCTCCGGGTCGGTCTCCTGGGCCAGGAGCTGCGCCAGCTCCTGGGCGTCGGCCGCGCGTCCCAGCTCGGCGATGAGAGTCGAGGCCTCCAGCCGGACGTGGGGCAATGGGTGGCGGCACGCCCGGAAGAGCAGGTCTCTCACCTGGGGGGAGCGGGCGCCTGAGAGCAGCCGCAGGGCGAAGACGGCCTTGCCCTCGTCATCCCCTTCGAGCACGGCGCTCTCGATGAAGGCGATGGTCTCCCCGTCCAGGGGAACCACGAACTCCTCCACCAGGTCGTCCTGGTCCAGCTTCCTGCGCTCCAGGGCGGTGGAGAGGGCCTCCACGTAGGCGGGCCTGGCCTTCAGGATGAGGACCACGAAGGCGACGCTCGCCACCAGGATCAGGCCCATGGCCAGGTGTTGCAGCTCCAGGGTGACGCCAAAGAAAAACAGGAGGACCCCGAAGATCGCAAAGGAGAGGGGCGAGATGACCCCCTTGATGAGCGTCATTGCCTGCCGCTTGGCCATCTTGGGCACGGGCGTGTAGAGGGCCTGAAGGCTGGGGCTGTAGAAGGACTGCTTCAGCAGCCTGTCGCCGAAGCGGAGGGCCACCAGCAGCCCAAAGACCGGAAAGAGCACCCAGGCGATGGAGCCCACCAGGAGCGCCAGGGGAAGGATCGCCAGGCACAGGGCGCTCCCCAGGCGGGTGAGCAGGCGGCCAGAGACGAACATCTGCAAGAGCACCTGGCTGCCCCCCAGCACTCCGTAGAAGATGGCGAGGAAGCTGGCCAGGGCGTTCTTGTCGAAGCGTGCCTTCAGGGTGGACATGAAGATGAAGTCCAACAGCCCCTGGGAGAGGATGGTGGCAACGGTGACAATGGCGAACAGGCGCAGCAGTGGGGTGTGGGCGATCTGCTCGAAGCCCAGCTTCACGGATCCCACGAAGGTGTTGGCGGTGACCCGGCCCCGGGTTGGGCGCAGCCTGGGAGATGGACGCTCCCTGGCACCGATACCTCGCTTCCTCGCGATCCAAAAAAGAAGGATCGACATCAGGAAGGACAGGGAAACGAGCCAGGTCAGGTCGTTGGCGTCGATGACGTACTTCACCAGAGGGTGCACCACCAGGCCGTTGAGCAGGAAGGAGAAGCTCGCCCCCAGCCCCACGAGGGGGATGAGGCGCTTGGCCTGCCTCGGGTCGAAGGCGTCGCTCACAAAGGCCCAGGCCTGGACGATGGCGATGGAGGCGGCCACCTCCACCCAGATGTACAGAAAGAATGGGCCGATGGGGTCGATGAGGGGCTCGGGGGCCCAGGTGCCCAGGACAGGGAAGTCGGGGGGAGGGGGCGCGAGCACCAGCCTCCAAAAGACAAAGCCACCGGCCAGGACGGTGAGGGTGATGGGCACCAGCACCGCCACTCGTACCAGCCGTGTGAGAGCCGAGTAGGCGGCCGCGACGGTGGCCAGGATCAGGGGCGCGATGACGAACGCCAGGGCGAGGGACTTGCGGCCAAAGGCGTCCAGGAAGACCGCGTACTGGAGCACCTTGCCGGTGGAGAGCACCGACTGGATGAAGAAAATGAAGAGCAGCAGGACGAGGACCTGGGCGCCCTCTCCCGGGTGGATGTTGAATATCCTCCTGATGATCCTGTTCATGGTGGCAGAGCGCATGATCGCCCCATAGGGCTTTGGGTGCAAGGGGGTTGGGCAAGTGATTTCCAGGTCGGCCCGGGTCCCAGGAGCCATGGCATTGCTCGCTCCTGGGACGGCTCCGGGCCGTTTGACGGAGGGGAGGCCCGGAAGTAGAATGGCTCGATGGATCGCCCTGTTGTGCACTTTGACCACATCGGGGCCGGCCGTCGAGGAGGAGCATGACCAAGGGCATCATCCCGATCATAATTGCGGTGGTTTTGGCAGCCTTTGCGGCCGTGCTTTTTTGGGGCATCGTGGAGAGCGCCAAAAAGCGAGCCCGGGCCGGGTGGGAGCTCAAGGAGGTGGTGGTGGCCAGCACCAACATAGCCCCGGGCACGATCCTGTCCGAGGATCTCATCACCACCGACAGGATCCCCCACAAGTTCCGCACGGCGGACATGGTCATCCCCAAGGAGCTCGACACCGTGCTGGGCAACGAGGTGGTGTTCCCCGTGCAAAAGGGCGACCCCCTGAGCTGGCACCACCTGCGGGGCAGGGAGACCTCCGAGGATCGCCTCTCCAAGGCGGTCACCAAGAAGGGCCGCGCCATCACGGTGAGCGTCACGGAGCGGTCGGCGGTGGGTTGCATGGTCCGGCCCGCGGATCACGTGGACGTGCTGGGAACCTTCCGCGACCCCACCACCAACCGGATGATCGCGGTGACGCTCCTGCAGAACATCATCGTCCTGGCCACGGGCCAGCTCCGCCCCATGCACAGGTCCACCCGCAGCGCCAAGGCCCACGAGTACTCCACCCTGACGTTGCTGGTGCTGCCCGCGGAGGCAGAGATCCTGGTGCTGGCCCAGGAGCTTGGGAACCTGTACATGACCCTGAGGAACCCGGAGGACCTGGACGTGTACCAGGAGAGAGCCCGCACGACAATCACGACCCTCATTACCGGTGAGCGCGTGAAGAAGCTGAGGGAGGAGCGCTACCAGACCATCCAGCGCATCAAGATCATCCGCGGCCTGCCCGGCCTCAAGAGGTAGGAGGAGCGGTTGCTGGGCCTCGTCGTACTGTTTACGTTCATCGCCGTGTTCATCCTGGTGGTGGTGGTCTCCGCCATCATCACCCGCGGGCTGGAGCAGTACGAGGACCGCTATGCCACAAGGGGTGTGAACACCCTCGAGGGGATGTTCATGTTCGTGACGCCCAGGCAGATCCTTATCCTGTCGGTGTCGCTGGGGTGCATATTCTTTCTGCTGGGGCTGGCGGTCATGAACGTCGTGGCCGGCCTCATCCTCGGGGTGCTGGGCTTTGTCACGCCGCTGGTGGGCATAAGACACCTGCGCAAGAAGCGCATCCAGAAGTTCGAGCGCCAGCTCGTGGACGCGCTGGTGCAGATGGCTGCAGCGTTCAAGGCCGGCCTTACCCTCCCCCAGGCCTCTGAGAACGTGGCCCGGGAGATGCCGCAGCCCATTGGCCAGGAGTTCGACCTGTTCGTCAAGGAGCTGAAGCTGGGGCTCTCCGTGGAGGAGGGCCTCGAGAACATGGCCGCCCGGGTGGGCAGCGAGGACCTGGAGCTGGTGGTCATCTCCACCAACGTCTCGCGCAAGCTCGGCGGAAACATGGCGGAGATGTACGACATAATCGCCAGCACCATCCGGGAGCGGTTTCGGCTGGAGGGCAAGATCCAGTCGCTGGTGGCCCAGGGCAAGATGCAGGCGTGGGTGGTGGCGTCCATGCCGCTCATCCTGGGCCTGGTGCTCAACCACTGTCGCCCGGACCTCATGCAGCCCATGCTGCACCACCGGTTCGGGTACATACTAATCGGCTGTATCATCCTCATGGAGATCATGGGTATCTGGCTCATCCGCCGGATCGTGTCCATCGACGTGTAGGGCTTTTCGATGACAGGCTGCAAATGACCCCCTTGATGACCCTGAGCTTCGTGGCGCTAGTTTTCGTGGCCACCTTCTTGGTGATCTGGGCCGTGTATCCCAGGCGGTTCATAGCTGCTACCCAGGCTCAGATGGCCGCAGGGGGGAGCAACGCCGTGCGCTCCGCCGGGCAGGTGATCCTGGGGCGGATCGGATCGCTCAACAGGCCGCTCGTGAGCGAGGGGTTCGCGCGCAAGATGGGTCGGCGCTTCGTGGCCATG
>JAJRWW010000513.1 GCA_024276595.1 Myxococcota bacterium | reverse complement strand
GCCGCACCTTGAAGGCCCTGTGGGGCAAGCGGCGCCGGGCAGAGGGAGATAGAGACGCCTGGGCGGCCCTGTCTCCCGGCTTTGCCAGGGCTCCTAGCAGAAGCGGCGGCAGGGCAGCCCCGGCCCGGCGGGCGCCCCGCACCAGCTCCACCCCCTGGTCGAACCCCCTCCGCCGAAGCCCTGCCATGGAGAGCGGCACCGTCACCATGGCCTCAGCCTTCCGGGCAGATCGCTCCAGGTGGCTCGCGAAGAGCCGGCCCAGCGGGGCCGCCAGCTCCATGCGCCCGCCGTACTTGAACCGCCTCACTGCTGTGGCCAGCTCGCCTCCCCAGGCAAAGGCGGCGCTGGCCCGAGAGAATGCCGGTGGGCTCTTTCTGCAGCGTGGGCACAGCCCCTCCCACCCGGGATCTCCGCACAGGGTGCAGCTAACCGGGTCTGGCTCCTGCAGTGTCTCGCCACAGGGACCGCAGAACACCTCAGGCCCCTCCAGGAGCTCATCGCAGGCAGCGCACCTGGGAGGGGCGATCCAGTCGAGCAGGGGCTGCAGCACCCTGCTTAGAGGAGCCTCGCACATACCAGGGTTATCCCCCCAAAACGGTCCCTGTTGCCTCGTCCCCTTCCAGCGGAAGAAGACCGGCTCAGCGCCTGGAAAAGGAGTCCCAGTCTCCGCCGAGCAGCTCTGCGGCCAGGCGCTCTCTCAAGGGCTCGAGGTCCCGGGGTAAGGGGAGCTGCTGGTAGAGGGCCACCACATCCCGAGCGGGCGGCGAGGGCTTGAGCGCCTCGGGTGGGAGCTTGCGGAGCTGGACCTCGGCGCCCGGGACCACGTCTTGAATAAACCCCTTCTTGAGGGCCACCCCCAGCCTGGAGGGACAGCGACAGGGGTTTTGCGGGTGCACGTGCTCACAGCGGGGCGCCAGGTAGGCGACGACCTTCTTCTTGGCCCGGGAGAGACGCACCTTCAGGGCGGCAGGGGTGATACCCAGGCTGGCCGCGGCCACAACCACGGGCGTTCCCATCATTACCACCATCACAAAGGCCATCCGCTCGCCCAGGCTCAGACAGCTAAGCACTGCCGTCATGCACCCCTGCTTGAGCTCCCACAGAAGGAGGCTCCTCTCCGGGTCGCTGAGCAAGTCCGTGCGGCTCACCTGGGTGGGATCCCCGCGGATGGTGTCGTCCAGGAAATCGAAGGTGATCCGCGCGGAGCCGTCCAGGCTACCAATGGCCACGTGGACGCCGATCTTCAGCAGCCATGCCCCGTGTCGGTCCTCGGTGGGGAGCCTGTCCCTCCCCACGTAGGCCCGAAGAAACACCTCCCGCACCTGCTCCTGGGCCCTGTCACCGTCGTTGGAGACCCGGTAGGCGAAGTTGTAGACGTCACCGATATGCTGGTCAACTATCCGTAGGAATTCGGTGGGGTTCACAGCGAAAAACGATCCAGCGGGCCAAGACGCCGGTACGGAAAATACCACGGAACCGGGCTACACACCAAGGAGATCGCTCAGGAGGTCGCGCTGAGAAGCTGCTGCATGGCCCACACCTCGCGAGCGCGCAGACCGGCGAACTGCACACCAACTCCCTTCCCTGGATCCACCCAGCGGACAATGGCGTCCACCTCCACGGGGGAGTCCAGCTCTGGCAGGGAGAATGTCACGTGCACCACCGCACCAAAGGGGAGAGGCTCCTGCATGTCCAGAAACATCCCCCCGAGGGAGACGTTCCTGGTCACCACCGTGGCCGTCTGGCCCTCGTGGACCAGCTTCACCTCCATCTCGAGGTCGTAGCGCTGTTGGGCGCGCCTGCAGCTTCCGTCGTTCACCTGGGCCTCCGCTTCGTCGCCCCCAATATCGGGCCCATTTGGGCGTCAGTCAAGACGCCCCGCAGACACCGGGCCTGGTGCAGACCACCAAGGGTGGGTCAAGAGGCTACATGCGGAGGTCGATGAGCGCCTTGTGCCTCAAGGACTTGACCCAGGCGGCAGTGCGCCTGGCAACCCGGAGCCGGTAGAGCCTGGACTTGAGCCGCCGCTTGATCTTGTCGAAGGGCAGGGCCTCCGACTCCCTGCGCTCGTGGATGTAGACCAGGTAGAACCCGGAGTCGGTGGCAACAGGACCCACCACCTTCTTTGCGCCCTTGACCGCAAAGACCGCCGCCTCCACTTGAGGCGGGAGGCTGCCCCTCCCCACGAAGCCCAGAGAGCCCCCCCTTGCCCGAGTCTCCGGGTCATCGGAGAAGCGACGGGCAACGGCAGCCACCGAGCTTCTGCCCGCTCTGATGAGCCCGGCCAGACGATGGGCCAGGCTCCGCTGGCTCGAGAGGCTGTAGCGCCCAGTGGCAGAACGATCCACCCGAAGAAAAACCTGGCTCAGCTTCAGCTTGAGGCCCACCCCCATCCTGGCCACGCTCTTTTGATAGTGAGCCCGCACCTCCGTCCAGGAGACACTGACACGACTGCGCACCGCCAGGTTGATGGTCTTCAGCCGCAGGATCTGCCTGCGAAGATCCTGGCGGTAGCTGTCGAAGGGGTAGCCCTCCTGGGCCAGGGTGGCGATGAGCTCGGCGCGGGTGAGCTTGTTCTGCCTCAGGACCGTGCGGATGGCCCTGTCCACATCGGCGCTGCTCACGGTGAGCTTCCGCTTCTTGCCCTCCTCCTCGATGAGGATTGCGTCCACGAGCTTCACCAGCTCCCTTTGCTGCAGGAGCCTGAGCTGACGCATGCGCATCTTCGGGTCGCGGATCTGAGCGAGCTTGGGCAGGTACTCGCGCACACGGGTGTTCAGCTCCGACAGGAGCACGATGCGGTCGTTTACAACCGCAACGATCCGCTCGACGATCTCGGCCCTGGCCACGGTCGAGGAGAGCAGCGCTCCCCCAAGAACCAGCGTCCAAAGAAGTCTGCTGGGTGTTCTCGGCATGTTCGTTCCGGGCGCGGCGTCGCCCCATGACAACTATGCCGCGTGCTCCATTGGACCCCCGGAGAAGCCCCGGGGTTGCTCCGCCTTGCGGCCTACTTCATCGCCGGAGCCATGGGACGCCGCATGCGACGGCCGAGGCCCCTGCGCATCCCCATGCGACGACGAGCGCCAAAGCCTCGACGCATCCCCATACGGCGCCGGGCGCCAAAGCCCGGACGCCGACGGCCAAAGCCGCGGCGCCCGTGGAAGCCTCCGCGCCGGATGCTCGTGTCGATCTTCACCGCCGCCAGCTTGTCATCGTACACCGTGACCTTGGCCTTGGCGCGGAGGGCCTTCTTGAAGGCCTCCAGCGCCTTCCGGCGACGGTCGCGCAGGATGCGGGTGACTATCTGCTGCCGCACCTTGGGGTCGTCCACCTTGCGGTTGATGGCCTTGCGCCGGTGCGTGAGCTTGATGATGTGCCAGCCCAGGTTGGACTTGATGGGTCCGGCCACGTCCCCGCGCTTGGCCAGCTTGAAGGCGGCCTCAATGACCTCCTTGGGCAGACGCTTGTCCGCCTTGGTGAAGTAGCGCAGGTCTCCCGCGCGCCTCTTGGTGGCGTTGTCTGTCGAGTACTTCTTGACGAGCGCCCGGAAGGCCCGCGGGTCGTTCCCCTTGGCCTTCACCTCTGCCAGCACCTTGTCCGCCTGGGCCTTGTCTGCCAGGAGGATATGCGAGGCCCTGACCGTCTCGGGCTTGTTGTACTGGGCCCTGTGCTTCTCGTAGTACGCCTTCACGTCCTCGTCGGTGACCGATGAGCGCTTGACCTTCTCCTCGACTACCCGCTGGCGGAGCCGCTGGATCATCACCTGTCGGAGCATCCGGACCACGTCTGGATGCCTGGCAAAGCCGCGCTTGGCAGCCTCCTTGGCCAGCACCTCGAACTCGATCATGGAGTCGAGCAGGGCGCGCTTCTTCTCCACGGACTCGTAGCGCCCGCGAACGTAACGAGACATTCGGTTGATGCGGTCGGCCAGGTCGCCCACCGTGATGATCACGTCACCGATGCGAGCCAGCTCCAGCTTCCGGTCCTTCTCCGGGATCAGGGGCTTGCTCTCCTTCTTGGTGGCCCCGGCCTTGCCCGGATCGGCCTTTCCAGCGCCCGCCTTCTTGGGGGGCGCCATGCCCTCGGCCAGGAGTGTGGAGGTCCCCACCACGGCCACCGCCACCGCCGGCGCCAGCCAGGCTATCCATCTATTGAGGTTTCTCTTTTTCATTTTCGTGTCTCCCGATTGGGCGCGCAGCCGGTTAGTGCATGTGTCCATGGTGACCGCCAGGACCACGCGGAGCGCGACGGCCCGGCATCATGCGGCGGCCGCCGTGACCCCGCCGGGGCGCGGGAGTAGTCATGTCGATCTTCACCAGCTTGAGCCGCTCGTTGAGCTGCTTGGGATCCGGAGTGCTCACCTTGAGCTCGGACTTGAGCTTGGCGATGAAGGCCTTCTTCTTCTGCTGCCACTTCTCGCGCATCACGCGCTTCTTCACGTGGAGCCGAGCCTGCCGGAAGGTGCGCTTTCGCGCGGGTCGCCTGCCAGTGAAGTAGATCACGTGGTAGCCCATCTTGGTCTTGATGGGGCCGGCCACCTCGCCGGGCTTTTTAAGGGCCCAGGCGGCATCCACCAGGGGCTTGGGGATCTGGGCCAGGGAGCCCCGAGCCAACCCACGCACCTTGCCGGTGCGATCAAAGTACCGCAGGTCCCCCGCCCTGTTCTTGGTGGCCTCGTGGGTGGAGTACTTCTGCACCAGGCGGCGGAACTCCACGCGGCTTTTGCCCTTTACCTCCTTGGCCACCCTCGTGGCGGTGGCCAGGTCCTTGAGGAGAATATGGCTGACCCGCACCAGCTCGGGCTGGTTGTAGTCTTGCTGGTGCTTGTCGAAAAACTCCTTCAGCTCGGCCTCGGTTGGCTCGGCGGTCTTGAACTCCGTGCGGAGCTGACGCATGAGCTTGGAGACCATGAGGTTCTTGAGCGTGCGCTGCACGTAGGGATCCTTCTCCAGGCCCTGCGCCTTGGCGGCGGAGTACTCCAGCACGGGCATTATGAACTCCCGCTCCAGGTACTGCTTCTTGCGCTCCAGCTTGGTGTACCGCCGCCGATTGAACACCGACTGCCTGTGGATGCGGTCGTGAAACTCACCCTTGGTGATCTTCTTTCCGTCCACGACCGCCAGCACGATGGCTCGCTCCTCGGGGCTCAGCTTGGGTATGGCGCGCCGCTTTTGCCGCTTGGCCGTGGTCTTGCCCTCTGGGGGCTGCTCCTCGCCCTTCTTGCAGTCGACCACCCACACGACGGCAAGAAGCAGCGCCAACCCGAAGCCGATCAGACGCGTTTTTCTCATGGGACTCTCCTGTGTGTGCTCCCCCGGCTCGGGCAAATCCGCCGACCGGGAATGCTAGCCCGTCAAGGTCCACCGGGCCAAAGGCTATCTTCGTGAAATTAAGCCGTTTTACAGAGTACTCTCCCTAACACCCACCAGCAAGCTGTGCAAGCTCTTTTTCGCCTCCTCCAACCTCTCCCCGTCTCCGGTGGCACCCAGACGGCGCACCAGCTTGAAATCGGGCGAGAATGAGTAACGCCGGGGCTGGTTGGTGACCAGGTCTCGAATCCACGAAGGGGACAGAGTTGTGGACTCATCCAGGACCAGGGTGAGCCGCGCTCCGGAGAGCTCCACGGCCCTGGCCTTGAGCATCCGGGCCAGCCCCTTAATGACCATGAGGTCCACGAGCAACGCCACTTGGGTGGGCGCGTGTCCAAAGCGGTCCTCCATCTCGGCCAGCACCTCCCGGGCCTCCGACTCATGGGTCACCTCTGCCAGGCGGCGGTAGTAGTGCAGCCGCTGGCCGGCCTCGGGCATGTACTCGTCGGGGATGTAGCTGGCCACGTCCGTGACCAGGTCGGGATCCTCGTCTGGCTCCAGGGGCTCTCCCCGCAGCTCGGCCACGCACTCGGCCATGATACGAGTGTACTCCTCGAAGCCCACCGCCGCGATGCTGCCCGACTGCCTGGCTCCGAGAAGATCGCCAGTGCCCCGGATCTCCAGGTCGGTGGTGGCCAGAGCAAACCCCGCTCCAAGGTCTGAGAAGCGCTGGAGCGCCTCCAGCCGCTGTCTGGCCTCCGGGGTCAAGCCGGTCATGGAGGACACCATGAGCAGGCAATGGGCTCGCACCTTCCCACGGCCGATGCGGCCCCGGAGCTGGTAGAGCTGCGCGAGTCCGAACCTGTCGGCGTCCGCGATGAGCATGGTGTTGGCCCTCGATATGTCCAGGCCGCTCTCCACGATGGACGTGCACACCAGCACGTCGTGGTGCCCTGCCACGAACTCTGCCATGACCCGCTCCAGGCTCCTGTCCTCCAGCCTCCCGTGCGCCTCGGCCACCCTGGCCTCGGGAACCAGCCGGCGGATCTCCTCCGCCCACCAGGCCAAGGATCCCTTGCGGGATGGGTCCCGAGGGGGTGGTGACAAAGGCTTGCGGCGCTCACCCGACGAAGCGCTCCGGGCTGTGAGGGGAGGCCCCGAGATGTGGGGCAGCACGAAGAACACCTGTCCTCCCCGCGCAAGCTCCCTGCGCACAGCATCCTTGACCACCTGGGAGGAGGTGGCTGTGACGTAGGTTCTCACGGCCTGGCGATCCGTGGGCGGGGTGGCGATGAGGGACATGTCCCGCACTCCGAGCAGAGACATGTGCAGGGTGCGCGGAATGGGAGTGGCCGTGAGGGTAAGCACGTCCACCTGGGTCCGCAACCGCTTCAGCCGCTCCTTGTGGGCGACCCCGAAGCGCTGCTCCTCGTCCACGATTATAAGGCCCAGGGAGGCAAAGCGCACGTCTCCAGAGAGGAGCCGGTGGGTGCCGATGACAATGTCCACATCCCCCGCGGCCAGGCCAGCCAGGGTTCGCCGCTGGGCGGCCTTGGGGCGAAACCGGCTCAGCCCATCTACCCGCACCGGGAAGCTCCGCAGGCGCTCCCGGAACGAGGCCACGTGCTGCTCCACCAGCACCGTTGTGGGAGCCAGCAGGGCCACCTGGCGCCCCCCCAGCACCGCCAGCACGGCGGCTCTCAGAGCCACCTCGGTCTTGCCGTAGCCCACGTCGCCGCACACCAGGCGGTCCATGGGGCGCGGGGCCAGCATGTCCTCGATCACCGCCTCGATGGCGCGTTGCTGGTCTGGTGTCTCCACATAGGGGAAGGTGGCCTCGAAGGCCACGTACAGGTCGTCCGGCTCGCTGAAGGCGTGCCCGGCCAGCGCCTCCCTCTGGGCGTAGAGCTTGAGCAGCTCCTCTGCCAGCCGGCGGACAGCCTCACTTACCTTGCCTCTGCTCCGCTGCCAGGTGACCCCTCCCAGCTTGTCCAGGGACGGGGGCCTCCCCTGGGAGGCCAGGTAGCGATGTACCTCCCCGAAGCGGTGCACCGGCAGATAGAGCCTGGTGTCTCCCTGGTAGGAGATGAGCATGAAGTCCCCGGTCACGCCTCCCACCTCCTCCCTCCGGAGCCCCTCGTAGCGTCCCACCCCGTGGAGCCGATGCACCACGAAGTCGCCCTCCACGAGCTCCGACAGGTCGCCCAGGCGGGGCATCGCCCGCCCGGGCCTGCGGCTCCTGCGGATATTGCGGCCGAAGATCTCCTCCTCCGCGAAGACCGCCAGACCCCCAGCGAGGGTGAAGCCATGGCTCATGTGGCCCAGGCGAAGCTCCACGACCCCCTGGTCGATCCCCTCGGCGGTGAGTAGCTCGTACCCCTCGGCAGGGAAGCGCAGCCGGGTCTCCACCCCGTGCTGGGCAAGCATGCCTCCCAGGCCGGTGGCCGCGTGCTCGTCGGGGCTCACAAGGAGGGCTGGCTGACCACGCTCCGTGCAGGCCTTGAGCTCCTCGGCCAGGGGTGCCAGCACCTCCTTGCCGCGCTCCGCCTGAAGGCCACGCACCGCGTGCACCAGCGCCACGTGGCTCTCCACCTGTAGCTCGTGGGCTCCCTCGCCCTGGGCTAGCGACTCGAAGGAGAGCCTCCGGGCAACAGAGCCCAGGTGCTGCTTCAGCTCCTGGGGCGAAAGGAAAATCTCCTCGGGAGGCAGGGCGAGCTGGTGCAGCTCCAGGCGCTCGGCGTAGGCCTCGGCGTGGGCCTCGGCGTCGCGCTCCAGGATCCCCATGAGCTCCTCCGGCTCCTCCAGCACCCAGAGGGTCTCAGGGTCAAGATAGGCCATCAGGGAGCTCATCTCCCTGTGGAAGATGGGCGCCAGGGACTCGGAGCCGAAAAAGTCCGCGCCCTCCTCGATCTGCCCGAGGATGAAACGCACCCGTGAGGATGGGTGGCTGGCAGCCTCGGCCACCTCCAGCAGGCGCTCCCTGGGGGCGGCACCCGGGGTTATCACTGTCTCCCGAACCGGGTGCACGAAGACAGCCTCGATCTCCCGCAGGGTGCGCTGAGTGCGGGGATCGAACAGGCGAATGGAGGAGACCTCGTCACCGAAGAGCTCCAGGCGCACCGGGTAGCGATACACCGGGGGAAAGAGATCCACCACCCCCCCGCGCACCGTGAAGGAGCCCTCGTCCTCCACCAGCGGCATGGGCTGGTACCCGGCCCGCACCAGCGTGGCGGCCAGCTCATCTCGGTCGAGGGTCTCGCCGGTCACCACCAGCTCGCACAGAGAGTCGAACATGGCCGGGGTCATCACGCGACGCGCCAGGGAGCGCACAGACAGCACCACCACCGGGCCCACAAGCTCCTGGAGGAGCCGGAAGAGGGCGGCCTGGCGCTGCAAGATGGTGCTCCGATCGGGCACAAGGTCCGAGTAGGGGGAGCCGTCCACCTCGCAAACCAGCAGCGACTGCGGCGGAGCCAGAGGGTCGTCGGTGGGTGGAGCGGCCGGGCGCCACAGCACAGCCAGCTCCTCCGCCAGACCCACCGCCCTGGCCTCATCCGCACACACCACCACAACGGGCGCGCCCCTGGGCCTTTTCGCAAGTAGCTGCGCCACCACGAGGCTCACCACAGAGCCGCGTGCACCGGCCACAACCGTGGGCGAGCCGCCGTGATCGACGGACTCGAGGATCCTGTCCAGGGGAGACTCCATGGCGGGGCAATATAACCTGTCACGCCGAAGGGTCCACTCCCAATGGAGCTGTCGCCCGATCCGAACCTGCCTAATCCTTGACCCTGGCTGGATCTTCCCCTAGCGTCTCCCCGTGAGCAAGTCCAGGCGCAAAAAGATGCCGACCCGGCCAGACTCTCATCCCGCCCCGGCGGTCCCCGCCGCAGGGTCCACGAGCTCCGGTCTGGTGGCGAATCTCCTGGACACCGACTGGCGCATCTCCGCCGCGGTGCTGCTCTTCGGGCTGCTTCTCTATGTGCCCTTCGCCGGATCCTACGGCCTCTGGGACCCGTGGGAGACCCACTACGGCGAGGTGGCGCGCACCATGCTGCAGCGCAACGATTTCATCACCACCTACTGGCAGGACGAGGTCTTCAAGTCCAAGCCGGTCCTGACCTTCTGGATGCAGGCGGCTGGCATGGCCTTGATGGGGCTCAACCACGACGGGGCCCCCGCTGGTGAGATGGCCCTCTCCACTTTGCCAGAGTGGGGAATGCGGCTTCCCTTCGTGCTGGTGAGCATCTTCGGCATCTTCGCGCTGTACCTCCTCGTGGCTCGAGTGGCGAGCAAGCGGGCCGGACTGCTCACGGCGGTGATCTGCGCCACCATGCCTCAGTACGCGCTGATTACCCGGCAATCCATCACGGACATTCCCTTCGTTGCGCTCATGTCCGCCGGTCTTTGCTTTTTCATGCTGGGGCTCTCGGTGGGCGAGGACGAGGAGCCGGCTCGATACACAATCTCTGTGGGTCGGCGCAGGCTGGAGCTCACCGCATGGCACATATTCACCGGCCTGCTGCTGATGGTGGTGCTGCCGCAGCTTTACCTGCTCATCTTCGACATCGGATGGCTGCACGACAGATCCATCCGCCTCTGGAAGCTGCGCATCCAGCTATGGGGGCTGCCATACGCTGCGCCCTGGCTGGCGCTCCTGGCGTTTTACCTGTTTTCCACCTTCAGCACCGGCGCTCGCAAGGCCAGGCACATGTACGTGCACATTGGGTGGATGCTCTGTGGCCTGGCCGTGCTGGCCAAGGGGCTGGGAGGCATCGCCATCCCCATGGCAGTGGTGGGGCTGTACCTGGTCCTGATGCGCAGGTGGGCCGCGGTGGCGAGGCTGGAGGTGCTGCGCGGACTGGCTCTGTTCTTCGTAGTGGCGGCGCCCTGGCACCACGCCATGTGGATCCGCCATGGCCGCGATTTCTGGAACGAGTACTTCGGCCACCACCACTTCAAGCGGGCCCAGCTCGGGGTCCACGGAGAGCGAGGCACCTTCGACTACTTCGTGCACCAGCTCGGCATCGGCATGTTCCCATGGAGCGCGCTGGTTCCTGCGGCGCTTCTGAGGTGGCTCTCCGGTGGCGACGCCCAGCCAGACCGACGACAGACCCTGGCAACCTTTGCCCTCGTCTGGGCCGCCGTGGTCTTCAGCCTCTTCTCCCTCATGGAGACCAAGTTCCACCACTACGCCCTCCCGGTGATCCCT
>JAJRWW010000512.1 GCA_024276595.1 Myxococcota bacterium | reverse complement strand
GACGCTGACCTCGTGCACGCCCTCCAGCTTCCTGAGAGCATCCTCGACCCGCCCCACGCAGTGAGCGCAGGACATTCCTTCGACCTCAAGCTCGATGCTTACCATTTTCGCCTCCTTCTTGGCGTCTGGTTCTGGCTCCCCGGCGGAGGGGAGATGTGTCCGCGGCCCTGGCTGAAACCAGCGCAACCGCAGCGCGTTGCTCACCACCGACACGGAGCTCATGGCCATGGCGGCGGCGGCTATCATCGGGTTCAAAAGCGGGCCCCCCAGGGCGTACAAGAGCCCCGCCGCCACCGGGATCCCGGCTGCGTTGTAGGCAAAGGCCCAAAAGAGGTTCTGCTTGATGTTGCGTACGGTGGCCCTTCCGAGCCGAATGGCGGTGACCACGTCCCGGATGGATCCCTTTACCAGCACCACGTCGGCGGTCTCCATGGCCACGTCCGTGCCAGAGCCCACGGCGATCCCCACGTCGGCCTGGGCCAGGGCCGGGGCGTCGTTGATGCCGTCGCCGACCATGGCCACGCAGCCCCCCCCCTCCTGGAGCCGCAGCACCTCGGCGGCCTTGTCCTCTGGGAGCACCTCGGCCACCACCCGCTCTATCCCGGCCTCCGCGGCGATGGCCTCGGCGGTGGGGCGGTTGTCGCCGGTCAACATCACCACCTCGATGCCCAACCCCTTGAGCGCCTCGATGGCCTCTGCGCTGTCGGGCCTGAGCGCATCGGCGATTCCGACCACCCCCAGGACGACATCGTCCGCCGCCACGAACACCAGGCTCCGCCCAGCGGCCGAGAGGGCCTCCAGCTCCTCGCCCTCGGGGATGGACATCCCCCTGGCGTCAAAGAGGGGCCTGCTTCCCAGCAGCAGGCGCCTGGAGCCCACCTGGGCCTCGATCCCTCGGCCGGGCAGAGTCTTGAAGCTCTGGGCCGTGAGCCTGGGGACACCCCGCTCCTCGGCCTCCCGGGCGATTGCCCGGCCCAGGGAATGCTCGGAGCCGGTCTCCACCGCAGCCGCCAGGGAGAGGATCTCGTCGGGCTCCTCGCCCGACAGGCTCAGCACATCTGTCACCCGGGGCTTCCCCTCGGTGACAGTGCCGGTCTTGTCGAGGAGCACCACCTTCACGTCTCGCAGGCGCTCCAGGGCGGACCCGCCCTTGATGAGCACTCCCAGCTCTGCTCCCTTTCCGGTGCCCACCATGATGGCGGTGGGCGTGGCCAGGCCCAGGGCGCAGGGGCAGGCCACCACCAGCACGGCGATGAAAACCGACAGCGCAAAGGAGACGGAGGCCCCAACAAGCAGCCACGTCAGGCCAGCCAGGAGGGCGATCCCCATCACCGTTGGCACGAAGTAGCGCGCCACCTGGTCGGCCAGCCGGGCGATGGGCGCCTTGTCCGCCTGGGCCTGCTCCACTAGCCTGACTATCTGCGCCAGGGTCGTGTCCGCCCCCACCCGCTCCACGCGCACCACCAGCGCGCTGTCTCGGTTGACGCTCCCGCCAATCACCGGATCTCCCGGCCCCCGCTCCACCGGGAGGGACTCTCCGGTGATCATGGACTCGTCAACCCCTGAGCGTCCCTCGAGGACCACGCCGTCTAGTGCCACCCGCTCCCCCGGCCTGACCCGCAGCCTGTCCCCGGGCTCGATCTCCTCCACCGAGACCTCCCGGTCGCCCCCCTCCTCCACCCGAAGCGCCAGGGATGGCTGCAGGGAGACCAGCTCCGAGATTGCCCTGGATGCGCGCCCCTTGCTCGCCTGCTCCAGGTACTTGCCGATGAGCACAAAGGCTATGATGGCGGCGGCTGTATCGAAGTACAAAAAGCGCACCGCAGAGCCGTCTCCGCCGAGGATCCGCGCCACACCGTACAGGCTGTAGAGCACAGCGGCGCCAGTGCCAATGGCGATGAGGGAGTCCATGTTGGGCACCAGGTGCGCCAGGTTTGCAAGCCCCCTGCGGTACATGTGCAGCCCCGCCACCAGCACCGGCAGGGTCAGGGCGATCTGAACCAGGGCGAAGGCCAGGGGCGCAGTGGATGGAGCGAGCCAGGCGGGCAGGCCCAGGCCCGCCATGTGGCCCATGGTGAGCATCAAAAGCGGCGCGGTGAAGCCGAGGGCCACCAGCATCCGGCGTCGCAAGAGCAGGCGCTCCTCCTCCCGCCGCTCGGCGCCCCTGTCACTGGACTCGGCGCGGAGCGCCTCCCCGGCGCGGTATCCGGCTGCCTCCACGGCCTCGCGGATGGCAGCAAGCCTTACACGTTCAGGGTCATAGGAGACCGAGGCCCGCTGGGTGAGCAGGTTGACCGAGGCGGACTCCACGCCATCGAGGCCCAGGATGGCGTCCTCAACCCGGCTCACACAGGAGGCGCAGGTCATGCCCTCGATGGGCAGCTCCAGCCGCTTTCGGCTGTGGCTCGGCTCGGCAGAGTAGCCCGCATGGGCAACGGCGCGCTGGATCCGCTGCAGGTCGCTTCTGAGGGGATCGAAGCGCACCTGCAGCGTCTCGGTGGCGAAGTTGACGCTGGCCTCCTCCACCCCCTCCAGCGCCCCCACCGCCCGCTCCACCGCCCCAACGCAGGCGGTGCAGGTCATGCCCGCAACGGTGAGCTGCTCCTGCTTGGTGTCCATGGCTATCTCCTCGAGCGGCGGGACACCGCTCACGACATCCGACCCACCAGGCGGACGATCTCCACTATCTTGGTCTCGATCTCCTGGGGGTCGCCGCTGGCCACGGCGTCGGCCACGCAGTGGTGAATGTGCTTCTCCAGGACCCCCAGCTCCACCTTGGTCAAGGCCGCCTTCACCGCCTTGATCTGCGTTGCGATGTCGACGCAGTAGCGCCGGTCCTCGATCATCTTCCGAATGCCACGCACCTGGCCCTCGATCCGGGTCAGGCGCGCAAGCTGCTCGTCGTGGCTGGGAAAGAGCTCCTTCAAGTACCACCTCCGGTGCTCACATAATCTGTACCCCGGTACGGTATCTGTCAATAGACAATGCTCACCTTACTGTTATTGCAGCATTATTGGCGCCCCCCCTGGCGTCAACATGGCGAGGGTATTACCTCAGCAGTCTGAGACCATTGAAGATCACCAGCAAGGAAGCGCCCATGTCGGCGGCGATGGCCATCCAGAGGGTGGCCATCCCGAAGAGCGCCAGGACGATGAAGACCACCTTGAGCCCGAGGGCAAAGATGATGTTCTGCTTTATCACCCCGAGGGTGCGCCGGGAATGGCCAACGAGCCAGGGCAGCCTGCTCAGGTCGTCGGACATTAGGGCGATGTCGGCGGTCTCCACCGCGGCGGCCGTGCCCACGGCCCCCATGGCGATCCCCAGGTCGCTGGCCACGAGGGCCGGCGCGTCGTTGACGCCGTCGCCCACCATGGCGACACGGCCGCGTCGCCCCGAGAGGCGCCGGATGGCCTCGACCTTGTCCTGGGGGAGTAGCTCGGCCTCAATCTCGTCCACTCCGGCGGCGGCGCCCACCGTCTCCGCGGTGCGCCTGTTGTCCCCCGTGAGCATGACCACCTTCTCGATCCCGAGATCCTTCAGCGCCTGCACCGCCGAGGCGGCCTCCTCCCGCACCTGGTCGGCTATGCCTATGAGGCCGCACACCTGGCCCTCGTGGCCAACGGCCACCAGGGAGCAGCCGCTGCTTTCGAGCTCTTGGGCGCGCTCGTGGAGCATCGGTGATTCCTCGACCCGCTCCTCCATGAGCCTGTGGCTGCCGATCCAGAATCGCCGGCCCTCAACGGTCCCCTCCGCCCCCAGCCCGGTGAGGCTCTGAAAGTCGCTGGCCGGCTCCACATGGATCTCCAGCAGCCGCGCCCGCTCCAGGATCGCGAGCCCCAGCGGGTGAGTGCTGTTTTGCTCCAGCGCCGCGGCGATCTCCAGCACATCTCGCTCGGTTCGGTCGCCGAGGGGGAGCACCTCGCTCACCACTGGCCGCCCGAGGGTGAGGGTCCCGGTCTTGTCCATGGCCATGAGGCGGATGCGCGCCGGTGCCTCCAGGTATGCGCCGCCCTTTATCAGCACGCCCATCCTGGCCGCGGTGGCCAGCCCGGCCACTATGCTCACGGGCGTGGAGATGACCAGCGCGCATGGGCAGGCGATGACGAGGATCACCAGGGCCTGGTAGACCCACCTGGCCCACCCGCCGCCCAGCACGAGCGGAGGCAGCACCGCGATGCCGATGGCCAGCACCAGCATGGCCGGCGTGTAGACCCGCGCAAAGCGCTCCACCCACTGCTCGGAGGGAGCCCGGCGGGACTGGGCCTCCTCCACCATCTGGAGGATCCGGGCGAGCTGACTGTCGGATGCGCCGCTTTTGACCTCGAGCTCGAAGGCCCCCTCTCCGTTGATGGAGCCGGCGAAGACCTCGTCGCCCTTCCCTTTTTGCACCGGCGCCGACTCGCCGGTGATGGGCGCCTGGTTCACGCTGGTGTCACCCTTCACCACCACGCCATCGAGCGGAATCTGCTCCCCGGGGCGCACCAGGACGACCGCCCCAAGGGGCACCTGCTCCACGGGCCGCTCCATGATGTCCCCATCATCGGGGCAGCGGTACCGTGCCGTTGTGGGCGAGAGGGCCACCAGCGCCTGTATCGCCCGGCGGGCGCGGCCCACGCTCCAGGACTCCAGCAGCAGCGCCACCGCGAACAGGAAGCTCACCGCCCCCGCCTCGAACCAGTCCCCGATGATGACCGCCCCGGCCACGGCGATGGTCATGAGCAGGTTCATGTCGGGCCGCAGCCTCCGGGCGGCAAAGAGCGCCTTGGGGAAGATGTACCATCCACCGGAGAGCAGCGCGCCCAGGTAGCAGAGAATCACCACGGTTGGCAGCCCGTGCCCGAGCTCAGACCGGAAGGCCGCGGCGACCCCGCCCAGGTGCGCCGCCTGCATGGCAAAGCCCAGACCCAGGAGCACACCGCTGAGGACGCAGAGGACCGACCTGCCGTGGCGTTGCCAGGGGGTGAGCTCCTCGGCGGAGCCTGTCCACGGTGCGGCCTCCATGCCGGCGGCCGCCACCCTCTGCTGGATCTCATCCGCTCGCCCGTGGCCCTCGGCGACGACCATTTTCCCGTTGATGAGATCAAAGCTCAGGTTGGCCGCGCCGCCCACCAGGGGGCCCACCTCGCGCTTGAGCACTGCCACCTCCTCGGCGCAGTCCATCCCCCGGATCCGGAAGGTCAGCGGCTCCTTCTTTGCCCCTTCAGCCATTCTCTTGCCCCCGGAGCTCGGGCTCTGCCCGCCTGGGGGCGAACCAGCCATAGAGCGCCGGCACCACCAGGAGCGTCAACAGGGTGGCCGTAATGAGGCCACCGATGACCACAGTGGCCAGAGGGCGCTGCACCTCGCTCCCTGTTCCGCTGGAGGCGAGCAGCGGGATCAGGCCCAGGCCGGTGGTGAGAGCTGTCATGAGCACCGGACGCAGCCTGAGACACGCCCCCTTGATGGCCGCCTCGGAGAAGTCGAGCCCCTCCTCCACGAGCTGGTTCATGACCGTGACGAGCACGAGCCCGTTCTCCAGGGCGATGCCAAACAGGGCGATGAAGCCCACCGAAGAGGGG
>JAJRWW010000511.1 GCA_024276595.1 Myxococcota bacterium | reverse complement strand
GGCCTGGGCGCAGTCGGGGTCGCTGCAGTCGATGAGGCCGTCGCCGTCGTCGTCGCTGCCGTTGGCGCAGAGCTCACCCTCGGGAGAAGCTCGTCCGCTCGAGTCGAAGACACAACCCACCCCCAACCCAAGCGCCAACAAGCCACACACAACCGCTCCAGCCAGACCTCGTCTCATGTTTCAAACCTAGCGCCAACAAAGCGCGTTGGCAATCCCCTTGGGCAACCCATCCCCGTTGCGGCGGAGGGGGATCCCGTGGTATCTGGTGCGAGCCTGGTCCGCGTGGGTCCGAGGGGCGCTGCGGGCAACAGGCGGGAGCTGTCCTGGAGGCCATGAGAAACTCGACCAATGAGCCCATCTTGAGGCTTGCCCTGCCAAAGGGCCACATGCAGGCTGGAGTGGAGGCACTCCTGGCCGACGCTGGCATCGTGATCACACGTGGCGGGAGGAGCTATCGCCCGCGGCTGTCTCTTTCGGGGGTGGAGGTCAAGCTGCTCAAGCCCCAGAACATAGTTGAGATGCTGGGAGCTGGATCGAGGGATCTGGGCTTTGCCGGCGCCGACTGGGTCGCAGAGCTTGACGCCCCCGTGGAGATGCTGCTGGACACCGAGCTGGATCCCGTCAAGGTTGTGGCCGCAGCTCCAGAGCCGGTGGTCAGCGCTGGCTGGCCTCCCCATGGCCCCCTGGTGGTGGCATCGGAGTACGAGCGCCTCACAAGGCGCTGGATCACCCAAAGGGGGCTGGACGCCAGCTTCGTGCGCTCCTTTGGTGCCACCGAGGTGTTCCCCCCGGAGGACGCCGACTGCATCGTGGACAACTCTGCCACAGGGGGGACTCTGGAGGCCAACAAGCTGGAGGTGGTGGACGAGCTCATGAAAAGCTCCACCCGGCTCCTGGCGCACCCGGCGGCTCTGGAGGACCGGGGCAAGCGGGAGGCCATCGAGCGGCTGGTGCTGGTGCTGGGCGCGGTGCTGGAGGCGCGCAAGCGGGTGATGGTGGAGGTGAATGTGGCGCCACAGAGGCTGGATGCGGTGATGGCGGTGCTGCCCTGCATGAGGGAGCCCACCATCGGCGCCCTGCACGGCGACGCGGGCTTTGCGGTCAAGGCGGCGGTACCCCGGGGTGAGCTGCCCAGGGTCATTCCCGAGATAAAGGCGGCGGGCGGTACCGATATCGTCGTCACGCGCCTGGCGCAGATCGTGAGCTGAGGTCTTGCATGGGGACTGGCCAGCCCACAGCCTTCGTGGCAGGGATCACCGCCTACCGGGTGGAGCGGCCCCTCACCCCGGTGGATCTCCACCTGGACGGCAATGAGGGCCCCGCGCCCTCGCGTGATCTGCTGGCCGGTCTCGGGGAATGGGATCCGGAGCTGCTGCGGCGCTATCCGGACGCTCGGCCCCTGGAGGAGCAGCTCGCCAGCCGTCTGGGGGTCGAGCCCGATCGGGTGCTCGTGACCGCGGGGGCGGATGACGCCATTGACAGGGTATGCAGGGCGGTTCTTTGCTCCGGCCGAAGCGCCGTGGTGCCGGAGCCCACCTTCTCCATGATAGACCGGTTCGTACGCCTGGCTGGCGGGGAGCTCATCGCCGTGGACTGGCCGGGTCCTCGCTATCCCACAGACGAGGTGCTGGCCCGGGTGGAGAGCCAGACAGCTCTCATTGTGGTGGTCTCCCCCAACAACCCCACCGGCGCCGTGGCCACTGCCGACGACGTGCGTCGCCTCTGCCTGGAGGCTCCCCAGGCGCTGGTCCTGCTGGACCACGCCTACGTGGAGCTGGCCTCGGAGGACCTGACAGGACTGGTCGGCTCTCTCTCCAACCTGGTTGTGCTCCGTACTCTATCCAAGGCGTGGGGGCTGGCGGGTCTCCGGGTGGGAGCGGCGGTGGCCAGCCCCCAGGTGCTGTGATGGCTGCGTGCTGCGGGGCACCCGTACTCTGTCAGCGGCCCCTCCATTCTTCTTGCCCAAAAGTGGCTGGAGCTGGGTTTGCCCATTGTCGATGCCTACTCGTAGAGGATCAGGGAGGAGCGACCCATCCTCGAGGAGCTGCTGGATCGGCTGGGGGGACGGGTGAGCCCCTCCCAGGGAAACTTCGTCTTTGCCCGGGTGGAGGACCCCCGCTGGATCCGGGACGGCCTCGCAGGGATGGGGATCGGCGTCCGGATCTTTCCGGGGGATCCCTGCCTGGAGGATGCCCTCAGGATCACCTGCCCGGGGAGCGGCGAGGGGCTCCGTCGCCTCGTCCACGCGCTGGAGACGGCCCTGGCCCCGGAGGCCATTCTCTTCGACATGGACGGCGTCCTGGCGGACGTGTCGCGCTCATATCAGCAGGCCATCATCCAGACTGTGGCACACCACGGCCGGGAGGTTTCCCCGGCGGATGTGGCGGCCGAGGTGGCGGCTGGAGACGCCAACAACGACTGGGTGGTCAGCCAGCGCCTCCTGGCTCGGCGAGGGGTGCGGGCCTCTTTGCGGGAGGTGACCGAGACCTTCGAGGCCTTGTACCAGGGGGCAGGGGGGAGGCCTGGCCTCTGGGAGCGGGAGACGCCGCTCGTGGAGCGGGGCGCTCTGGAGGCGCTGGCGCGTCGCTTTCCCTTGGGAGTGGTCACCGGGCGCCCTGCCGGGGACGCTCGCCGTTTCCTGGAGAGGTATGACCTGGAGGACCTCTTCGGGGCCGTTGTGTGCATGGGGGACGCGCCCCCCAAGCCAGACCCCGCACCCGTGCGGCTGGCCCTGGAACGTCTCGGCGTGACGAGGGCCTGGATGTTGGGGGACACCCCGGATGACGTCCGCGCGGCTCGTGGCGCCGGAGTGTTGCCCCTGGGAGCGCTCTTTGCCCACGAGGGTGCTCAGAAGGTTCGCTCCAGGGGTCATTCCGACAGCCGCCCCGACCATGGCCCTGCCCATCGCCTCGGAGACGCCGCGCTCCTGGAGGCAGGCGCCGCGCGGGTTCTTCACCACCCCCAGCAGCTATTGGAGATACTGCATGAGCCCACGTGAAGCACACCTGGAGCGAAGGACCACCGAGACCGACATAGAGCTGACCCTGCGGCTGGACGGCGCCGGGGAGGCGGAGGTGTCCACGGGGATCGGGATGCTGGACCACCTGCTTTGCACCCTGGCCCGGCACGGGGGGCTGGACCTGCGGCTTCGCTGCTCGGGAGACCTGCACGTGGACGATCACCACACCGCCGAGGACTGCGGCCTGGCCCTTGGCCAGGCCGTGGACGACGCTCTTGGCGAGCGCAGGGGCATCGGCCGCTTTGGCTGGGCCTATGCTCCCCTGGACGAGGCGCTGGCCCGGGCAGTGGTGGACCTCTCTGGTCGTCCCTGGGCCGAGGTGTCGCTGGGCCTGGAGTCGGAGCGGCTGGGGCAGCTCTCGGCCCACATGGTGGCGCACGTGCTCCGCTCCATGGCCACGCGGATGCGGGCTGCGGTGCACGTGGACGTGCTGCGTGGCGTCGACGATCACCACCGGGCGGAGGCGGCCTTCAAGGCGCTGGCCCTGGCCCTGCGCCAGGCGGTGACCCTCACGGGAGGGGACACGGTGCCCAGCACGAAGGGGATCCTGTGAGCCGGGAGCTGTGGATCGTGGAGACGGGGGTGGCGAACATCGCCTCCCTGCTGGCTGCCTTTGAACGCTTCGGGCTGCGGGCTCGGCTCACCGGCGAGCCTGGCGCCGTTCGGGGCGCTGGCCGCCTCGTGCTCCCAGGAGTTGGGGCCTTTTCGGCGGGCATGGAGAGCTTGCGGGAGAGGGGCCTGGACCGGGCAATTAGGGATCGGCTGGAGGCGGGCTCTCCCACCCTGGCGGTGTGTCTAGGGCTACAGCTTCTGTGCGAGTCCAGCGAGGAGAGCCCGGGCGTGGATGGGCTGGGTCTGGTGCCGGCGCGGGTCACCCGCTTCGGAAAGGGGGTGAGGGTTCCCCAGTTCGGCTGGAATCGCGTGGAGCCCACGGCTGGGTCTGGCCTGCTTCGGCCGGGGTTTGCCTACTTCGCCAACTCTTACCGCGTGGAGCGCTTGCCACATGGGTTCGAGGGGGCCACGGCAGAGCACGGTGGGACCTTCGCGGCCGCGCTGGAGCGGCGCGGGCTCTTGGCCTGCCAGTTCCACCCCGAGCTCTCCGGGCCTTGGGGGAGCGAGCTGCTGGACAGGTGGCTGC
>JAJRWW010000510.1 GCA_024276595.1 Myxococcota bacterium | reverse complement strand
CTGTGGAGACGCCACCGCGGAGGGGCTGGAGCAGTGTGATGACGGCAACACCACCGCTGGAGACGGATGCGATGCGGCCTGTCTGCTGGAGATGGACCAGGAGATGGAGCCCAATGACTCTCCCTCGGACGCACTTGCCAACAACCTCTGGCCTGGAAGCGCCGAGATCGCCGCCCTCTGGTCGGTGCCCGGTGACGTGGACTACTACGCCGTGAGTGTTCCCCCCGGGGGGAGCGTGGGCGTTGTGACCTGGGACGTGTCGGGTGCGCCGAGCTGTCTCCAGACCGACACCCAGGTGATGCTCCTGGACATTGACGGCACCACAGAGCTGGCTTTTGACGACGATGGCGGTGTGGGCTACTGCTCGGCCATCGATCCCCAGGTTCACCCGGGAGCCCAGGGGTTGGCCGGCGGGGTCTACTATGTGCGAGTGAACGACTGGTCCGACTGGGGCGAGGGTCCCGGCGACCAGGCGGCACCCTACCGGGTGGAGATCGTGGTCTTCGAGCCCGACTGTGGAAACGGCGCGGTCGACCTGGGGGAGGAGTGCGACGATGGCAACACCGCCACGGGTGACGGATGTGACGGGACCTGTCTCATGGAGTCGGTGCCGGAGATGGAGCCCAACGACGCGTCCAGCATGGCGGGTGGGCCCTACTCATCCATGACCGCCATCTTCCCCGTGGCCATCGGCACCCTCGGCGACGAGGACTGGTTCGCGGTGAGCGTGCCTGGCCCCGCCTCCACCATCGACGCCACGGTGGTGGACGGTCTGGACATCTGTGCCCCCAGCGGTCCCATCGACTCGGAGCTGCAGCTTCTGGACACGGATGGGGTCTCCTCCATTGCATACAACGACGACATCAGCACCTCCACCAACTTCTGCTCGGCCCTGTCGGCGGGCGGTCTCCCGACGGGAACATACTACCTGCGCACGGCTCCATCGGCGGTCTGGTGCTCGGGATGCACCTACCGCTACCGCCTGCTCATCAACGTGCACTGAGCAGCGAGCTGGCCCTTGTGCCGTAGCGGGGGCTCCTTGGGGGCCTCAGCCAATGCCGTACTTTTTCATCTTGCGGTAGAGGGTCACCCGGTCCATGCCCAGGTACCGAGCGGTGCGGCTCCGGTTGCCGTCGTGCAGGCGCAGCGCATCCCGGATCCTGCCGGGCTCGTGGTCCTCGCCGTCGCGCCTGGCCGAGTATCGCTGGGATCGACCTGCCAGCTCAGGCGGCAGGTCAGAGGCGCGGATGCGGCGGCCGGGGGCCAGGGCCACGGCATACTCCAGCGCGTTGATGAGCTCCCGAACGTTTCCGGGCCAGGGGTGGTCCACCAGCCGCTGGAGGGTTGCCGGGGTGAGGGAGATGTCCGGGCGGTTTCTCTTGGATGCGATCTCGTTGAGCAGGTGCGCCGCCAGCAGCGGGATGTCGCCCTTGCGCTCCCGCAGGGGAGGGAGCTCGATGGGGATCACCCGCACGCGATAGTAGAGATCCTCCCGAAAGCGGCCCTCGGCCACCTCTGCCTGGAGGTCTCGATTGGTGGCGGCGATCACCCTTACGTCCGCGGTGCGGGTCTGGTTGTCTCCGACCCGCTGGTACTCTCGCTCCTGAAGGAAGCGCAGCAGCTTCGCCTGGATGGAGAGCGGCATCTCCCCGAGCTCATCCAAGAAGAGGCTCCCGCCTGCGGCGGCCTCTATGCGGCCGGTACGGGCTCGGTCTGCGCCAGTGAAGGCGCCCCGAACATGCCCGAAGAGCTCGCTCTCCAGCAGGGTCTCGGGCAGGGCCGCGCAGTTGATTGCGTGGAAAGGGCCGTTGCGCCGGCTGCTGCGCTCGTGTATGGCCCGGGCCACCTTCTCCTTTCCGGTGCCCGACTCGCCGGTGAGAAGCACGGTGACGTCCGTGGGGGCGACCTGCTCGATGATCCGAAACACCCGCCGCATGGCCTTGGAGCGGCCGATGATGCCACAGAAAGTGGCGCTCTCCACCTCTGTCAGGGCGTCCATCTGGGTGGAGCGGTCCTCGATGAGAAGGAGCAGCCCGATTGCCCCCCCCTCCTCGTCGCGCAGCACCACCGCCACCTCTCCGATGGAGAGGGATGCGCCGGTGCCGGTGATGATCTCGCTGAGGCGCTCGGCCTCCTCGTCGCCGCTGTCGAGGCAGTGCTGCGCGGGGCAGTGGTTGTCGCACAGAGACGAGGTCAGGACGTCGTGACAGCGCATCCCGACCACGTCGGATGCCCGTCGCCCGGTGATCGCCTCTGCTCGGCGAGAGAAGGACGTGATCCGGAACTCGGGGTCGATGGTGATGACCCCCTCCCGCACAGAGCCCAGGATGGCCGCCTGGAGCCGCTCGCGGTCTTCCACCAAGAGCCTGGACGTGCGGCAGTCCTGGATCCGGTGGAAGAGCTCGGTCTCGTCCCGCAGAAACTCGATGCCACCAAGGACCTCACCCTCGTCGTTCTCCAGCACGAAGGCGGTCTTTCGCACCCGCAGCTCGCGCCCGTCCTTGGCTCGCAAAGAGATGCGCGCACCGTCGATTGTCTTGCGCTCGAAGAGGTTGCACTCGTACAGACAGCGCTCGCAGCGCATGGCGGAGAGGCAGTGGCGGCCGAGCACCTCCTCGGCGGAGAAGCCCGTGAGATGCTCTGCCTGCCTGTTCCAGTAGGTCACGTTCTGTGCGGCGTCCACGACGAACAGGGCGTCGCCCACCGTGTCCAGGAAGCGAGCCAGGAGCTTGGTGTCGGAGGCCAGCAGGGCTGCCAGGTTCATGGACTCGATCGTGGAGGTGGTCATTGGGCAATCCAAGGTGTGCTGCCGTGCACTACTCCAGGAGAGATGCCAGGCGTCTGTTGCGTACAGTGTTGCATATAGTGCAAGCACCGAAGATTTGCAACAACTTCGATGCACGAGTTTCTCCCGTGGCGCTTGTAAGACATCGAAAACAGACGCGACTCACAATGGCACGGGCTTTGTAGACATCACCGAGCATGAGAGGCAAGCTACTTAAGACCACCCTCTGGATCCTTGGCGGCGCTGGCGTTGGGCTCGGCTACTGGGCTCTCGTGGGCTGTAGCTCCGGCGGGTGCGTCATCACCAGTGACCCCTGGGTGTCCAGCGGCTACGGCGCGCTCCTGGGATTTCTCCTGTCTCGCACCTGAGGAGGGAGCAATGTCCCTGGATCTCATCGGAATCTTTGGCGCCGGCCTGGCCACCTTCTTGACCCCATGCGTGCTGCCACTGATCCCCATCTACCTGGCTGCTCTGGTCGGGGGAGACCTGGACCGGGTCCGCAGTGGAGCCCGTGGAGCACTCGTTGCTCGGGCTGCTCTCTTTGCCCTGGGGTTTGTCGCGGTGTTCACCCTCTTGGGGCTCACAGCCTCATCCCTGGGCTCGGCCCTCACCCGCCACAAGCACATCATCTCGGGCCTGGGCGCCCTGCTGATTCTGACCTTTGGCCTCAAGCTACTGGGAGTGATCCGTATCCCCTGGCTGGATCGCACCCTGAAGGCTGATGACACCAGGATTCAAAGCCGTTTCGGCTCTGTGAACGCCATCCTCATGGGGGTCGTCTTCGCAGCAGGTTGGACCCCTTGTGTTGGCCCGGTGTTGGGCTCTGTTCTCACCTACGCAGCCTCCGCGTCTTCGAATCCGTGGAGCGGCGCGGGCTACCTCGCTGTGTACGGCCTGGGGTTCGCTCTCCCGCTGATGCTCACCGCCACCTTCGCCGAGGCGGGCATGAGGGTACTGGACCGCATCAAGCCTCACCTGCCGCGCATCGAGCGGGTGGTGGGGGGGCTGCTGGTCGTGGTCGCCCTGTGGATGGCCGCCGACGCCTACAAGGCAGCCACGACCCCCCCGGTGGCGGCCGACTGGGCCACAAGGGTGACCACCGCCAGCAGCGGCGAGCGCCTTCCAGCGATGGTTGAGGTATACGCCGAAAACTGCTCGATATGTAAGGGGATGAAGCCTATCGTCGACAGGATCGTCCACCAGTGCAACGAGAAGAAGGTGCTGGTTCACACGGTGAACATCTCGGACAGACAAAACAGCGGGCTCACCCGAGAGTATCGGCTGGTGGGCGTTCCCACGTTCCTTTTTCTGGACAGGGATGGCAAGGAGGTGGCGCGCCTGGTGGGGCGGCAGAGCGAGGAGGGGCTCCGCCAGGCCCTCGCCGCCCTCAGGGGAGAGTCCTGCCCAGGGATAGGTCCGCTCCCCGACTCGGCCAGGGACGTCCCGCTGGCCTTCCCAAGAAACAGATCAACCCAGGAGGATGAGACATGCCCCTCTACGAGTACCACTGCGACCACTGCGAGCAAGAGTTCGAATCCATCCAGTCCATCAAGGACCGGGACGAGGCCGAGTGCCCAGAGTGCGGGGAGCGCGCCCGCCGCCTGCTCTCTGGATTCTCAGTAGGATCGAGCGGGGGAGGGGGCTCACTGAGCTCCTACTCCAGCGGCAGTAGCTGCACCTTCACAGGCGGGTGAGGATAGCCCCCATCCCCGTCCGTGTGGCGGGAAAGCTACGAGCCCAGGAGAGCGCGCCGGTCATGTCATGTCTGGCCCCACGTCCTCGATGAGGCAGTCCGAAACTGTCCGGAAGGTGAGCCCATAGATGAACCCGTCGGGGGTGTACTCCAGCGGGAGGGGGTCCGGGTTGCTGATGTCACCCAGGTCGATGTCTCCACCTTCGGCGTCCCAGTTGTCCCACACGTAGTCGTTCCAGCTCGCCGCGTCGGAGAACTGGACCCACCAGGTGGCCACGTCGTCGGTGGGCACTGTCCCGGCTGGGAGCATGTTGGCGAAGATCCGCCGCCGCTGCTCTCGAACCCACACCGGGTCCAGCACAGCCACGTTCAGCTCGCCCTCGTAGACGATGCCTCGGTTGTTCTTGTTGCAGGAGCCCACCGACATGAACTTGTCGTCCACGATGAGCATCTTGGAGTGGACGTCCATGTCCTGGAAGCGCTCCTCGGTCTCGTCTATGCCCCAGGTGACCACCGTGTCGAAGGAGCGGAGCTGGTAGGTGGCGTAGCGGTCGGGGAAGGCGGCCAGCAGCTCCTGGTGGGTGTAGTGGGTCCAGGAGCAGCCAGGGTCGGTCCACTCGCTCACCGGCTTGGTGACCACGAGCAGCCGGAGGTTCGGCACCTCGGTCATGCGCTCGACGATGACCTCGGTGAGCATGGGGATGCGCCAGTACTGGTCCTCCACGAAGATGTACTGCTCGGCTTGCTCCACGGCGTTGAACCAGGTCTCGGCGATGGCGTGCTCCCAAAACGGCTGAGGGAGCGTGGCGGTGATCTGGATCTGGGAGCCACCCGCCTGCGCCGGCTGGCCGCGCTCGACCACGAAGTCCGAGGAGTTCTCCGACAGGGGCGCGCTCACGGAGAGCTGGTGGGCCCAGCGCTCGTGAAAGATGTCGGCCACGTCCTGCACGGCGGGGCCCTCGATTCGCATCATGTAGTCCTTGCGGGGGCCGTTGTCTGGAAGCGAGTCCTTGTTCATGACGTCCACGCGCTCTGTCTCCGTGGCGCCGAACTCCATGCGAAGGTGGTCAAACACCAGGTGATCGTTGGTGTCCCAGTCCACCGCCTTGATGTTCATGCCGCCCACGAAGGCCACGTCCTGGTCCAGCACCATGAACTTCTGGTGGTAGGAGGCGATCTGCAGCTCGACGTTGATGGGCCACAAGGTGAGGTCCACCTGGCGCGAGGGAACAGAGGACTCGATGTCCCCCTCGGGGTCGAAGACCCGGTCGGTGGTCTCTGTGAAGGTGGACCTCACCCTGTCCCCGAACTGGAAGGGATCCACGGCGAACTGGAAGACGCCGCTGGTGGTGTTGCCCTGCCCCATGATCTCGAAGTCGTCGCCCGAGGCATCGGCATAGGCCTGCATGTCTGCGTCGGAGGTGAGCCAGTCCAGGATGTCGTGGCTGCCCCAGAACTCACCGATGAGCACCCGGCGGGTGGCGGTCAAGGTCTCCAGGATTCCCAGCATGGTGTTCTGCCAGCGCTGCTCCGGTGTGAGGAGGTGGTGATTGGCAGGGTCGCGAATCAGCTCGAACTCGGAGTCCCACCACCAGGTGGCGATCATCACCGAGTCCGTTGCCGCGGTGAGATCCTGGTAGACCGCGCCCCAGGCCTGCTGGCCGTCTCGGAGCAGCTCGATGGCGTTGCCCCGGCGGGCGGGGCGGCCCTCCGCAGAGAACCACTTGTGACGCAGCCCCAGGTACACGGTGTGAACAGGGATCAGGTCGCCGCCCACGAGCCGGGCGTCATGGCTCACGGAGAGGCCGTGAGCCACGTCGGAGGTGAGGTTGGTGACCGTGGCCCCGTCCACGGTGCTCCCGCCGTCCCAGGAGAGGAGCACCTGCTGGGGCTCGTGCTCAGGGGCGTCCAGGGAGATCTGGTAGTCGCCAGCGTCGTAGAGGTTGACGGTCACCACCGGCCACCCCGCTCTCGCCACCGGCTGGCCTTGGATGCTCACAGAGAGGGATGCCTCGTCCTCTGGCAGCGGCTGAGCCCAGATGTCCAGCGGGTAGATCTCCAGGAGGGCCAGCGGGGGGTCTGTGGATGCGTCGGGGATCACCTCCGAGTCCCAGACCTGGCCCGCGTCCGAGGGCACGTTGTTGTTGCCACCCGCGGTGTCGTCGCCGCAGGCGGAGATCGCGAGCGCAAGAAGCAGCGGCAGCATGGTCGATCTGGCGCCGCGCACAAAGGGCATATTGATTCTCATGGTTCCTCCCAAATCTACAAAGATAGTACCACAGCAGGCCGAGGCCGGCCTACGGCTTGTAGGTGGTCCGGCCGAGGCAGAAGGGGCAGGTCACGGTGACGCCGGTGGCCAGGGGCACCGGCAGATCCCGCTCACAGCTCTCGCACTGGATCGTGCTCGCCGCCGCCTGGAGGGAGCCGCTGGACATGGCCCTGAGGGACGCGCCGCTGGAGCTCACGCGGACCGGGCCGCTGGGGTCTCGGACCACACCCGCGCCAGAGCTCTTCTCCGAGATGGGCTCCTGGGGGGCGGCCGGCTCGGGCTTCGACTCGGGCTCAGCCTCGGGCTCAGCCTCGGGCTCAGCCTTGGCGCTGGACTCCACCTCCTTGCTCGGCTCCGTCTTTGGCGCAGACCTCGACTCTGGCCTCGGCTCCGACCTCGGCCTGGCCAGCTTCTCCTCGCGAGGGGCCTTCGCCGCCTCAGCTCCTGGCTTGGTCCTGGGCTCGGGCTCTTTCCCCTGGGCAGAGCTCTCCTCGATCCGAGGCTCGGAGTCGTCTTTCTTTTTCTTGCGGCCCAGCAGCTTGTTGAAAAAACCCACGTAGCGCCTCCCGGGTGAGTGGACTCAAGATCCTTTTTAGCGTCTCCGGGGCGGGAGTGAAAGCGTTTTGTGCGGCCAGTCCGAGAAGGGGCGATCACTCCAGCCGTTCCAGCACCGCCACGACCGCGGGCGGAGCGTCAGCAGCCAGCGCTCGCAGCTTGAGGCCATCGAGCTCCACGAGGGTGGAGTCCTCCGCTACCACGAATCGCCCCTCCGTGGCGAGGGCCATGATGGAGTCCCTGAGGCCGGCGAAGGCGTCGGGGGGATAGTGCCTGGCCACCTCTCCACCCACCAGGCAGTCCACCGCGCCCTGGGCCACCAGGAAGGCGCGCTCGGGCACGGTCTGCTCCGGGATCAGCACCTCGCCGGCGCTGTGACGACCGATGCTGCGAATGCAGGAGAGCAGCTCATCCCGCACCTGCACGTCTAGCTGGCCCATGGTCTCGTGCATGGAGAAAAACGAGTGCACCCGACGCAGGTCCCTGGCCTTCTCGATGCCGTTGGCCAGGGATGGGTCCTCGGCCAGCATGGAGCGCAGGCCCGGGCCGTCCAGCTCCCACACCGTCGAGACCCGGTCGGCTCGTATGGTGGCGGTGCGCCTCCCTCCGCCGTCGTCCAGCACTGCGGCCTCGCCCACCAGCTCTCCGGGGAAGATGCAGCGGACTGCCCTGGAGGAGCCATCCGGGGCCTCCAGGATGACACTGAACTGACCGCTCTCAATGACATAGGCGTGCAGCGCCTCCTCTCCCTCGCGCACCAGGTCCTCTCCCGGGGCCAGGCGCAGGCGCCTCAAGGATCTCCTTAGCAGCTCCCGCCTGGGCTCGTCCAGGTCGCGGAAGTAGTCCAGCGCGAAGAAGTCGTCCACAGGGGCGATTCGGCTCTTGATCTGCGCCAGGAGGGTGTTCATGGGGCTGGCCTCGAAGGCATCTTCTCCCATGAGCTGGAGGGCCAGGGCGGCCACCCTCTCCAGGCCCTCCAGGTTGGAGCGATCGGCAAACTCCCTGCAGGAGGCCTCCAGGTACCCCAGGGCCACCTTTTCGTTTCCCAGGTCCGCCTCCAGCTCCGCCATCTCCGCGATCACCGCGGCCCGGGTCTCGGGCGCTGTCAGCAGGCGCGGCAGTAGCTGCAGGGCAGCGCGCCTTCCCTCGGGGGTGCCTTCCTCCAGGTGGGCGTCCACCCGGCGGCGGGTCTCGTCCGAGGTGTCCTCCAGCAAGAACCCCAGACCCTCGTCCTCGGAGTCGCCAAGGTCATCATCCAGGCCGAAGTCCGCGAGCTCCTCTGCCAGCGGGTTGGCCGCCTCCTCGGGGAGGAGAGCTTCTTCGAGGGAGACCGGGACGAAGTCCCTCAGCCCGGCGATGAGCTGGTCCGTGGAGATGGACTCCACCACGTGACCGCTGTCGTCCACCGACACTCGTCCCACCGGGATCTCCCCATCGGAGGAGAGACACACGACCTCGGCCCGCCAGAGGATGCCAGCCGCGCGCCGGATCTTGGCTATCTCCCGAAACTGAAGGAGTCTGCCGAAATGCTCGCGCAGGTACTGCCCGATGAGCGCCTGTGCTTCCCGTTGCATCATGAGGGTGATTGCCCGCCTTTTGGCCTAATAATAGCCTGAAACTCATCCGCGGAGGAACTTTCGTGGAGACTGGCCAGAGCGCATGGCGCAAAGCGGCCCTCCAGGAAAGGATCAGGGGGACTCCGCGGCGCGCCCCAGGCGGGCCACCAGGGAGGTGACGGCGAAGCCGGCCAGCACCAGGGCGACTGCGGCCAGCGCCTGCACCAGCGTGGGGGAGAAAACCTCGGTGGGCCACTTGTCCGGGGAGAGGTCTTGGATGGTCTCGGCGGTGAGCAGCTTGCCTCGTACGGTGTCTCCCACTCGGGGCTTGACCCCCGCCTGGAAGGGCCACAGCCCAACCACGGCGCCCAGCAGCAGGCCCAGGAGCACCCCCAGGGTGGGCTTTTCGAACCTGGCCAGCAGCAGCTTCAGCAGGTTGCTCACCACCACGACGCCCACCAGCACTCCCAGCCCCACCGGGAGCACGACACCCACCATTGGCGACCACGCGGCGGAGAGATCTCTGGCCTTGAGGGCGGCCGTGGTGGCGTGAATGCCCCCCAGGATGGCCACGTACTGGCCCAGCACCAGCAGGAGGTAACCTCCACTGACGCCCGGCAGGATCATGGCGCTGGCACCGGCCACTCCCGCGACGAAGAGCACAAGGAAGCCTCCCGAGCCACCGCCCGCGGCGCCCGCACCGCTGCTCTGAGCCAGGGCCAGCCCGCCCATGGCAGCAAAGCCCGCCGCGGCGCCGACCCAGACCGCGCGGGTGGCCCTTCCCAGCATCCTCCAGACCACGGGGACGCCCCCAAGGGTGAGCCCAATGAACAGGGAGTACATTACCCATCGGTGGCTCACCACCAGGTCCTTGACCACCCCCGCCATGGAGCCGATGGCAACCAGGGCAGAGGCGCCCACCGCGCCCAGGAGCACCAGGGAGGGGACGCGGAGCTTGAATGTCGTTATCTCGGCGATGGCCTTGACGAAGCGCGGATAGACTCCCGCCGCAAGGAGCATGGTGCCGCCGCTGATGCCGGGGACCAGGTTGGCGAGGCCCATGAGCACCCCGCCGACAACACCGCGAAGGGCCAGGCTGGGCAGCGCGGGCTCTGCATGCTCTGCATGCTCTGCGGGCTCCGCAGGCTCCGCAGGCTCCGCAGGCTCCGCAGGCGTTGTCCCGGTCGCCTGCTCCATGTCGTCTGTTGGTTCGTCTCTTTTCATGGCCACAGGTGATGTCACGGATCCTGCCAGCCCACAAGTGCTTGGTGCGAGGGGGGG
>JAJRWW010000509.1 GCA_024276595.1 Myxococcota bacterium | reverse complement strand
GCATCCAGGGCCTCTGGCGGCGGGGGGAGGGCCTGGGAGTCGAGCTCCGACTCACTGTCCCCTTCGTCCACCAGGATCTCCATGGCGAGGTAGTCTTCTTCGTCACTGGAGCCGGCGGTGGTTGGCGGCGGGGGCGCAGGCACGAGATCCTCTTCAGGGGTGCGAGGGACTCGGGGCGCGGCCACCATCTCCCTCGATGTGGGCCCTGTCCGCGGCGGGGCGGGAGGTGGCTGCTCGGTTTGCGCCAGCACATCCGAGAGGCGGGGTTGCGAGGATGTGCCAATGGTCAGCTCGGCATAGGGGAGATCGCCGGAGGAGGGAGCTGCCGATCGCCCCGGGCCTGGGTGAGCATCGTCCGCGCGTGCGGCCTCATCCTCGTCGGCGACGGAGGCCTCCGTGGGGGTGGACGCAGGCTTCTCGACTGCGTCCTGGTGGTCTGTGGCCTCGGCCCGAGGAGCGAGCTCGTGGGTGCTGGCAATTGGGTCGCACAGGCCGGGGGGAGGGGGCTGCCACTGCTTGGGGATCTCGATGGGCTGGTGATCCTGGAGGGGTGAGCGCCCCAGGTGGACTGCGAGCCGAATCCTGTTTTTCTTCACGTACTCCACGAAGGCCAGGGCCCGCCCATTGGACTCGTCCAGGGTGAGGGCCTCCTCGAACAGCTTCAGGGCCGCGCTGACCTTCCCCGTGCGAAGCGTCCGCAGCCCATCCTCGAGCAAGCTCTCTATCTGCTGCTTCGGTGCGGTGGACATGGCGCTGAGCTAGCGTTGGCGCATGGTCGCGCCCGGGTTACCCGAGCCTGGTCTTGGAGACCACGCCCTTGAACATGTTGTGTGTGCGCGTGAGCGCCTCGACGGACTCCTGCACGGCCGGAACGTCCTTCATCTCGATCGCTGCCGTGGCTCGCTGGAGCACTGCCCGTGCCTTTCGCATGGCGTCCTGCCCAAAGTCGCTGCCCGCGATCACCTCCTCCACCCGCGGGAAGAGCTGCTCGATCTCGTCGATGAGCCGCTGGGCCTGCTGGCTGACCTTCTCCACCTCCTCGTCCTCGCGCCGCTCCACCAGGAGATCCCGGTTCTCGTCGATCATCTGGCTGATCTCGTCCTCGGTCAGACCCGAGGTGGCGGTCACAGTGATGGACTGCTCCTGGCCGGTCTCCTTGTCCATGGCTGCGACGCTGACGATGCCGTCCGCGCTGATTTCGAAGGAGACGTCTATCTCCACCTCGCCCTTGGGCGCCTTGCGGAGGCCGGTGAGGATGAACTCGCCCAGCAGCTCGTTCTCCTTGGCCAGCTTGGACTCGCCCTGCATGACGAGAATCTTCACCGAGGTCTGGTCGTCGCGGATCGTGGTGAAGGTGTGGGTCCTGGACACGGGCACCGTGGTGTTCTGCTCGATGAGGGTGTAGAAGTCGCCGCCCGCCACCATGATGCCCAGGGAGTGGGGGGTGACGTCCAGCAGGAGGATGTCGCTCTCCTCCTGGATGAGGGCCGCGCCCTGGATGGCCGCACCCAGACCCACCACCTCGTCCGGGTGCACTCCCTTGCATGGCTCGGAGCCGAAGTACTCGGCGACCATCTGCTGTACCTTGGGCATGCGGGTCATGCCCCCCACCAGGATGACGTCGTCTATGTCGGCGGTGCTCAGCTTCGCCTCCTCCAGGGTGCGGCGGCAGATGAGCATGGTCCGCTCCACCAGGTCGATGGTGAGCTCCTCCAGCTTGTCTCTCGTGAGGGTGCGCTGCAGGTGCAGGGCGTCAGCCTTGCCGGTAGAGATGATGAAGGGCAGGTTGATCTCGGTCTCATTGACCACCGACAGCTCGCACTTGGCCTTCTCGGCCACGTCCTTGAGGCGCTGGAGGGCCATTCGGTCCTTGCGGAGATCGATCTTGTGCTCCTTGGCAAAGCCGAAGACCAGCCAGTCGATGATGCGCCGGTCGAAGTCCTCGCCCCCCAGGAAGGTGTCTCCGGCGGTGGAGATCACCTTGAAGACCCCGTCGCCGATGTCCAGCACCTAGATGTCGAAGGTGCCCCCACCCAGGTCGTACACGGCGATGCGCTGCTCGACGTTCTTGCCGAAGCCGTAGGCCAGGGCCGCCGCGGTGGGCTCGTTGATGATGCGGATCACGTCCAGGCCGGAGATCCGCCCGGCGTCTCTGGTGGCCTGACGCTGGCCGTCGTTGAAGTAGGCGGGCACTGTCACCACCGCCTTGGTGACCTCCTCGCCGAGGTAGTCCTCGGCCACGACCTTCATCTCCTGGAGGATCTTGGCGCTGATCTCAGGCAGGGAGTAGACCTTCTCCCGGAGGCGAATGCGCACATCGTTGTGGGGTCCCTCCGCCAGCTCGTAGGGCATGGTCTCCGAGGCGGCGCGGATCTCCGGCGAGCTCCACTTGCGTCCGATGAGCCGCTTGGAGGCAAACACCGTGTTCTCGGCGTTTGTGATGGCCTGTCGCTTGGCAATGTGGCCCACGAGCTGCTTGCCGTTCTCGGCGATGGCCACTAT
>JAJRWW010000508.1 GCA_024276595.1 Myxococcota bacterium | reverse complement strand
CCTGGCGCGGATCTCCAGAAGGCGCTCCCGGGTGGAGTACGGGATCGACCTGTCGCGGAGGGGGAGGCGCCCCAGCAGCTTGCCGTCCAGGTAGGCCTTGGCTCGAAGCCGGCGGTTGGTGACAGTCACATTGATGGTGACCCTCTCGGGCGTGGCTGGCATGGGCGATGGGGGCCTGGGCGCCACGACAGACATGGGGCTGGCCGCGTCCGGCGCTGGCACGGGTGGACGACGGGCCATGGGGGCAGCCGAGCTACTCTGGAGCCCCCTGGCAGGCGCTGTAGGCCGAGGCGCCTGCTCTTGGAAGTGCCTCACGAGGAAGAAGGCACCGACGCTCAATCCAATGGTGAGCAGCAAGATCACGAGAGGCAGAGAGCTCCTGGCAGGCGGCTCCTCCGGGGCTGGAAGGGAGGGAAGGGCCTCGCTCGAGCCGTAGCCCGCCAGGGCAGGAACCTTGCCGGTGGCGAGGTCCGACTGGGGCTTCAGTGGAGGAATGCTAGCCCCCTCGTCGGGAGCTGGCGATGGCTCTGAGGGGGGCTTGGCGATGGGCCTGGTGAGGAGCACCGGCGCGGCGGCGCCCGTGCAGGCCCCCAGCTCGCTCTCGAGCTGCTCCATTGTCTGGTGGCGCTCATCGGGATCTTTCTCGAGGGCACGCAGCAGCACGGCCTCGAAGTCCGGTGGGATGCCTGGCACCAGCTCCCGAGGGGGCTGAGGCGCCTTGGTCATGTGCTGATGCAGCACGCCCATGAACGTCTCCGCCAGGAAGGGGAGGCGGCCAGTGACCAGCTCGTACAGGATCACGCCCAGCGCGTAGATGTCCACCCGGTGGTCCGCCTTCTTGCCCTCGGCCTGCTCCGGCGACATGTAGTCAGGGGTGCCGAAGATTACCCCTGTCTTGGTCTTCTTGGGCTCTCCTCCCTCCATGCCGGTGAACTTGGCGATGCCAAAGTCCAGGATCTTCACGAAGTCGTCCTTGCCGGCGTGCCGAATGAGAAAGACGTTCTCCGGTTTGAGGTCCCTGTGGATGATGCCCTTCGAGTGTGCGGCGGCCAGGGCCCGACAGATCTGCACCGCCACATCCCGCGCCGCATCCCAGGAAAAGCGGCCGACTTTCTGGAGACGATCGCTGAGGTCAACCCCGTCGAGGTACTCCATCACGAAGAAGACGCCCCCGCTCGCGGTGGTGCCGAAATCCGTGATGTCCACGATGTTCTCGTGCCCGATTCGGCTCGCTGCCCTGGCCTCACCGATGAACCTGGAGACAACGTCGCGGCTGTGCGAGAGCTCCTCGTTGAGCACCTTGAGCGCGACCTTCTTCTCGATCACCACGTGCTCGGCCAGGTAGACCACCCCCATGCCCCCCTGCCCCAGCACCTTGATGACCCGGTACCTGTCGCCCACCACCTGCCCTATCCAGCGCTCCGGCTCGGTCTGCGGGAGAGCATCGAGCCCCATGACCCCGTCGAGGGAGTCGGCGCCAATCTCGGGGGCAGTGCGTGCCGGCTGGCGCGTGGCCGCGCCTGAGGCGCCCAGCACCGTCCTGGAGCGTCCGCCACCAGGCGCGGACGGCGTGGCCACTGGATCCGCCTTGGGACCCTTGGAGACCACCGTGTCGGCCACGTCCAGATTCTCCGAAACCTCTGGCTCTGCCGAGGATGAGGACGGGGACGACAGCTCGCCAGGCTGCCTTGGAGATCCCGCCGTCTTGGGTTCCTGAGCGTCTGCCATGTCTTTTCTTCCGTCCTGGTTTGACAATAGGCCCTCGAAGCTCGCGAGTCAAAACCTCACGGTGGGCACCATTTGATCACAGACGTTCCCCGTTGGCGCCGCGGGCGCTGCATCCTCGGGCTGGGGAACGCTGGCGCCGAGATCTCGAGCTGCCGACATTGGTGGCAACCCGCTCCCCCCGCGGTGGCAGAGGGGAACGGACCTGGTCACATGGCGACCTCTGCATGCAGCGGCGCAATCTCTGCGTGCAGGGGCACGAGGAGCGCGGTGGACCCTGGAGGGCGATGGAGTTACAACCTCACCCATGACCTTGCACCACGTAACAGACTGGCTCAGGGCTCGCCTCCGTGGGCTCAGCTTCGCGCCGCCGGTGGCGCACGTGTACAACCCACTGGAGTATGCGGCGGCGCCATACGCCCTCTACCTGGACCGCTTTGGCCTGGCCCCCAGGGAGGTGGTGCTGCTGGGCATGAACCCGGGACCCTTTGGCATGGTGCAGACGGGCGTACCCTTTGGGGATGTGGGGTCGGTGCGTGACTGGCTCGGCATCGACGCGCCGGTGAGCCGCCCGGCCCTGGAGCACCCCAGGCGGCCGGTGCTGGGCTTCGAATCCACCCGTGCCGAGGTGAGCGGGAGACGTATCTGGTCCTGGGCGAAGGAGCATTTTCGCACCCCAGGCAGGTTCTTCGAGCGCTTCTTCGTGGCCAACTACTGCCCCCTGGCCTTCCTGGAGTCGGGTGGGCGCAACCGCACTCCGGACAGGCTCCCGAAGGGGGAAAGGGAGCCCCTGTTCGAGATCTGCGACGAGGGGCTCCGGCGCACGGTGGCCACGCTCGGAGCCAGCCTGGTGGTGGGGATCGGTCGCTTCGCAGAGCAGAGGGCCCGGCAGGCGCTGGATGGGCTCGACGTGGAGATCGGGATGGTGCTGCACCCCAGCCCGGCTAGCCCCAGGGCCAACCGCGGCTGGGCAGCCCAGGCCACCGAGCAGCTCGAGGCCATGGGAATCTCCCTGGGCACCCGGAGCCGAGAGCAAAGGGTGTGATTAGACCCCTGTCGTGTTGCCCTTGGGCTTCGAGCACACCGGCCAAGTGCGGCCCTTCCCGCAACCCCACCCGCCATCCTTCAAGATGGCGCGATCGCATGTCGGCTTCTCGTTGCCCCAGGAGTACTTGCGTGCCAGCCCGCCGCCACGCGCCGCGTACTCCCACTCCACCTCGCTGGGCAACCGGCCGCCGGCCCAACGGCTGTACGCTGCCGCCTGTTTCCATTCCACGCAGTTCACCGGGTGGCTCCCGCGACCGGCGTGCCCCCAGTTGCAGTACATCCCCGTGTAAGGCCTGGTACACTTACCCGCGGCCACGCAGCGCTTGTACTGCGCCACCGTCACCTCTGTCTGCGCCAGGCCGAACGTCTTCACCTTTACCAGGTGGACGGGCTTCTCGTCCGGATCGCCGCTCGTCGACCCCATCTGGAAGCGCCCGCCAGGGATCCGCACCCTGGGCTGACAAACATAAGCGCCACGCTCGGCTTTCTGCTATGATTGTATATTGCCAGGAGGTGTTTAGTGATTATCCTCTGGCACACCGAATGTAGCACACGGAGTGAGCAATGATAACTGTTACGGAGAAGGCAGTGGAGAAGATTCAAGAGGCCCTCAAGGAGAAAGGGGACGACGCCGCGGTGAGGGTCTACATCGCTGGCATGGGGTGAGGCGGCCCCAGTTGGGGCCTGGCTCTGGATGAGCCAACCGACGACGATTTCATTCAAAATGTTGATGGGTTCCGTGTGTTTGCGGAGCAGAAGCTCGTGGAGTCGGTGGGGGGAGTGGTGGTGGACTATACCGTCACCGCCTTTGGCGAGGGGTTCAAGATCACAGGCGGCAACGAGACCCCCAATAGCTGCGGCTCCTGTAGCTGCTAGCTGCGGCTCCCCTCCCCCGGAAGCAAAGCTCCCGGGGACCCCCTCCCCTCAGCACGGCGACACTCGTCGCCGGCCGTCGCACGTGCGCCGGCTGGTTCGTGCCGCGTCGTGCGCCTGATCCAAGGCTTGACTCATTTGCGACAGATTCTCGTCCTCGAGGGATCAGCGAGGCTGCGCCTCAGACCGACGAGGCGGTGTCGACCAGGGGTGGGCGCCGATGTTGGTGTTTCTGCCCGTATCTGGGGCCTCGCTAGCCTGACTGTAGAGGGGAACTCTGCGGTTCCCCTCCCCCGGAAGCAAAGCTCCCGGGGACCCCCTCCCCTCAGCACGGCGACACTCGTCGCCGGCCGTCGCACGTGCGCCGGCTGGTTCGTGCCGCGTCGTGCGCCTG
>JAJRWW010000045.1 GCA_024276595.1 Myxococcota bacterium | reverse complement strand
TCGAGGATCTCCGCGGGCTTCTGCTCCGGCTCCAGGAGGTAGTCGGCCACGCCGAGCTGGATGGCGTCTAGCACCTTCCTGGGCGAAGGGCGAGCCGCCAGAACCAGCACCTTGGGCACCACCGGCAACCCCTGGATGAAACGCACCAGGTCCAGGGCGCGCATGTCGGGAGGGTCCTCGGCGACAATGAGCAGGTCGATGTCCTGTGCCTCCACCGCCCGCACAGCCTCGTCTGCCGTCTGGGCGGTGACAACCCCCGCCCCGAGCTCTGCGGCGCCCTCCTGCAGCTCCGCCCGGTGGGCATCATCGGGAAGACAGAGCATGATCCGGGAGCTCTCGGCCACCTGCGCCTGAAGCTCCATCCAGGCCTCGTTGAGGGAGAGCAGCTTTTCATCCAGCATGGCAGATCTCCAGCGCGGACCCATCCCGGTCCAGCTCCCCAACAGATAGCACATTTGTGCGCCCACAGCCCTCGGCTACAACATCAAGGGGCTCTGCGCGATGGATGGAAGGGCCCTGGATGCGAGAGGCTGCGACGCGGCTCGCACGCACTCCGTCCATGCTCGGTCACTGGCAGTAGGCCGGCGCCGAGGGGCCACAGCTCGCCGGGCCCGTCGGACATTCGGAGATGCAGGTCCTGAACTGGTTGCAGGTCAGGCTCGGGTCCGGCACGCAGACGTTCCAGTTGACCTCGTAGTAGGACTCGAGCTGGCAGGTGGTGTACGCCGGACAGTCCGGCCTGCCCGCTCCGCACTGGTTCAGGCAGTAGGAAGCGTTGTCGTGGTCCACGCACAGGCCCGCCTCGCACCCCTTGAAGGGGTTGAAGTAGCCGTTGGCGTACCAGTTGCAGTAGTCGCACTGAGCGCCACCGTCGCTGGGCTCGCTGCACTCACCGCTTCGGGGGAAGCACTGGTCCTCCTGTCCGTCCACCGGGTAGCAGAAGAAGCCGTCGGGGCAGACGCCGTTGGTGCACGGCTCGGTGCAGATGCGATTGCTGCGGCCAAAAAACTGAAGGCCAATGACATCCACACACACGCCCGAGCTGCAGTCCGAGGACTCCACGCAGGGGGTGCAGCCGGCGCCAGTGGTTGTGTTGCAAGAGCCGGAAAAGTGAAAGCACTGGTAGACCGGGTCCTCGGCAGGAGCGCAGGCCCCGCTGCACTGCTGGCAGTCGGAAACCCAGGTGGCCGTCTCCTCGCAGAAGCTGGCCTCCAGGCAATCGGCGTCCGCAGGGCAGCCCGTGGGGTTGTCGTCCGGGTCGCAGGCGGTGGAGCAGTAGGCCTCACCAGGAGTGATCGCCGGATCGGAGGAGACACACTTTTCGTTTTCGAACCCGCACTGCCCGTCGAAGAGGCAGCCATCGCAAAAGCCCCGCAGGAGGCAGCGCCTGGTGCCAGTGGCGTCGGCCTGGCACAAAAAGCCTGGAGCACAGTCGGCGTCGGTGGAGCAGCCCTTGGTGCAGTAGGCGTCCATGTCACCGTCGAACCGCGAGTGGCACAGATACGGCGAGGCACACTCCTGCTCCGCGCAGTTGTGGCCCAGGGTGCCCGCGCCATCGTCCGGGGGGATCAGGGCGCAGCGCAGGCCGTCGGACTCGGTCTCGACGCAGTAGGTCCCCTCGGCGCAGTCCTCGTGGCCGGTGCACCAGCGCAGGCACACCCCGCCAGTGCAGTCGTCCGCCAGGCAAACCATGGTGCCATCCCCCGGATCGTCGCAGTAGAGGCTGTCGGGGCAGTCGTCGTGGGTGGTGCAGTGCTGTGAGCAGAGGCCGCCGGTGCAGATGCCGATCTCGCAGTCGGTGTCCTCCTCGCACTCCACCCCCACTCCCCCGGGAGGACGGCACACGCCGAGCACACAGGCGTACCCCTCACGGCAACCCTCATCGTCGTCACAGGAGTCCAGGCAGTAGTCGGCGCCAGCGATCCAGACGCACTGCTGACCCGAGGGGCAGTCCAGGACCGTGCACACGGTGGTGCAGAGCCCACCCGGCATCCCGAGCAGGCAGAGGCCATCACAGACGGTGCTCTCATCGCACGGTGCGCCGTTCTTCTTGGGTCCTTCGCTACAGCCCCAAAGGGCCGCGGCGCTCACGACCACCACCAACTGTGCGTATCTTCGCATGTACAGGGTTCCTTCTTTCACGGCAGAGCAAGCAAATCTCTCGATCCCTGGCGTCCGGCATCCGGCCGAAAGGGGCATTCGGGATAATAGAGGGTAGAAAAATGCCCGTCAACGATGATATAAATAGTATCCTACTCGGGTAAGCAATTGCTGGCCGGGTCGTCTCGACAGCGGCTTTCAGCACCTGCAGAGCAAAGAGAGGAAACCACCAGATGATGAGAAAACCACCCATTGCCCTGGTCCTCGCGGCCCTCCTGGGCCCGACCCTGGCGGGCTGCCAGGAGGACCTGGGCCAACCCAAGCTCCGCCAGGCCGACTGGGACGCCCAGGCTCCTGTGAGCGACGCCGCGGGCACCAACTCCAACAACCCACTGGATCTGTGGCAGCCGGAGTGCGGCCTCAACGGCGTGTACCCCTGCCCGCCCTACGGGGTAAAGCGCGGGGACATCATCCCCAACAAGCTCTTCGCTTCCGGAAACACCGAGGCTGACCTTTGGGCCAACGAGGACGGGGTGCTGAGCCTGTCTGACTACTACCAGTCGGAGGCCAAGCTGCTGTTCGTCTTCTACGGCCAAGACGGGTGACCGGGCTGTGCTGCCGAGGCCGGGAGCCTCGCAAGAGTTTACGAAGAGTACATGGCCCTTGGTGTTGAGTTCATCGCCGTCATCTCCGGCTACTATGGCGGAGCCCTCTTTACCAGCCCCACCCAGGCCGCCGACTACGTTGCCGGCTACGGGCTGGACATCCCCGCGACATACGATCCAGAGGGGTTTTGGGGAGCCTTCTCCGAGTACATCCCCAGCAACGTGATCATCAACCTGCAGACCATGCGCATCGAGTACCTGTCCAACACCATGGACGACAACGACCTCCGCTCGACCCTGGACTCGCTGCTGGGCCTGTAGCCGCTGCTGGGCCTGTAGCCGCTGCTAGTATGGCACCTTGACCCGCGACAGAATCTCCCCTATCAGCCGCTCCGACTCGCTGCGAATCTTGCCCAGGGACTCGTGGTGGGACTCCAGCAAGACCCGGTGCGCCAGCGCCGGCAGGGCCAGCTCCTTGAGATCGTCCGGGACGCAGTAGGTGCGCCCGCCGAGCAACGCCCAGGCGCGCGCTGCCTGCACCCAGGCCATGGCTCCGCGCGTGGACACACCCAGGGCGAGGGCGCGGCTCCGGCGTGTCTGGGTCACCACCCCCATGGCGTACTGGATCAGGCTGGGATCCACCCGCACGTCGTCGGCGCGATCCGCCAGCGCCAGGAGCTCATCCGGACGAATGACCGGCTCCAGCCGATCCGGATCCACTGCCCTGCGCCCGCCAGCCACGATGCGCCCCTCGCTCGCCTCGTCCGGGTACCCGATGCGGATGCGAAGCAGGAAGCGGTCCATCTGAGACTCGGGCAGCGGGTAGGTCCCGTACTGCTCCTGCGGGTTCTGCGTGGCCACCACCATGAACGGGTCCGGCAGGTCGCGCGTCTCGTCCTCGGTGGACACCTGCCCCTCGCTCATGGCCTCCAGGAGCGCCGACTGGGTCCGCGGCGTGGCGCGGTTGATCTCGTCGGCCAGCACCACGTTGGCGAAGATTGGGCCCGGCTTGAAGATGAACTCACCGGAGTCCTGGTCGTACACCGTCACTCCCAGGATATCGGAGGGGAGCAGGTCGGAGGTGAACTGGATCCGCCGAAAGCTCCCCCCGGCGCTCCGGGCGAGGGCTCGGGCCAGCGTGGTCTTGCCAACCCCGGGAACGTCCTCGATGAGCAGGTGCCCCCTGGCTACAAAACAGGCGATGGCCATGCGGACAGCCTCCGGCTTGCCCAAAAACACCTTCTGTATCTGTGCCAGAAGCCGCGGCGCCGCGTCCGCAGCCACAAGCGTGGGATGCTCTGTGGATGGCTGGCTCATCCCCTCAAAGATAGCATGGAGCCACGAGAAGCGGGAATGATATCGACCTGTTCACCCGAGACCGGTCCGGAGACTGCCTGCGCTCCATTTCGTGGCTGCCAATTGATCAAACCAGAGCTTATACTTGCTGTGCCAACGGCCAGAAGATGAGCCCTGCTTGAAGCCCATACCTCCCATCCCTGCTCCCCTTGCTCGCGGCCTGCCATGGCTGCGCGGCGACCTGCACCGAATCCAGGCCACTGTCCGGCGGCGGCTGCCCACCTGGTGCGGGGGCAGGTTTAGCAGTCATGACGTGTACGCCTGCGCGCTGGATGCGACTCAGTCCGCGGACCTGCGCTGCCTGCTCTCCTCGTCGCTGGGAGGCGAGACATCAGGCGTCGTGGTGCAGGCTCCGGCGCGGGGCAGAGCCTTCACCGCCGGGCTCTACCTGGGCGCCAGGCTGGTGGCCGCGAGCCACTGCAGCCGGCAGTGGACCGCCCTGGGCATCGAGGAGTACTTCCTGGGCGGGACCCTTGTGACGCCGCGGCTTCGCGGCAGGGGGCTGGGTCAGATCCTCACCGGGTTCCAGCTCCGCGCTGCCGCCCTCAGGGGGATCAGCCAGGTGTTCGTGAACCTGGCCGAGACAAATGGAGCCAGCCTGGGATGCTATCTCGCCGCCGGCTTCTGCCCGGTCCAGCGCCCGCGCTGGTCCGAGATGATCCGCGCCCACTTGAAGGCGCACAGCCCCAGGCCCACGAGCCAGATCATCCTGGGTCGCCCGACCCCCGCACCCCGGTGCCGTCCGACC
>JAJRWW010000507.1 GCA_024276595.1 Myxococcota bacterium | reverse complement strand
CGACATCTCCGGAGCCCTTACGGCTGGCCGCGTTGGCGGCGAGCTCCTCCCAGCTCGGATCCACCACCACCCCCAGCCGCTCCGCTTCTGCCAGGAGGGCGTCCCAGTTCTCGCTCTCGGCCTCTGGCGAGAGGTCGTTGGGAAGCTCGCCCAGGCAGACCCGCTCGAACCCCGCCAGGGAGCCCCGCAGCAGGTCCTTTCGGGAGGTGGCGTAGCCCGCGTCCAGGGCACGATGACGCAGATCCTCCTCCATCCAGATCCCGTACTCGATGGCCTTCTGGAGCACGTCCAGGCACATGCGACGCCAGCGCGAGGCCGGAAAAGACCGGAGCAGGATCAGCTCGTCCTCACGGTCGGGTCGGGACCACTCCTCGATGGCTGGCAGGGCCTCCGCCACCGCCACCGCCGAGCCGAGGTCCTCAAAGCCCATTGGTCCGAAGGGGAGCTCTCCAGCGGGCATCCAGCGGTACTCCGGGTCCCCAAAGGCCCCACGCGCCACATCCAGGTCCGGCTCCATGTCCAGCTCGTTCATCCAGTGGAGCGCCCGCTCCTTGAGCACGCGCACGTTCTCCTCCAGCGGGAAATGGAGCTCCGAGGAGACCACCGGTCTGAGCTGCTCGTCGAAGATATCCAGCACGAACCTGAAGTCCTCGGAGAGCTGCTCCATGATGGCCAGATCCCGCTGATGCCGCACGTCCAGCACCCAGAGGGCCTCTGGGTGCTCGATCTCCACCGGCTCGTGCGCGCCCCCGCCACTACCTGGCAGGAGCGCCAGCACGAGCAAGGGATAGGTGGGGAGCTCGTGAAGCTGAAAAAGCGCTGTGGGCTCGGCAGCAGCCATCAAGGTGGCGCTCTCCGCAGAGATCGCGGCCGCCAGGTGAAGCACACCCTCCCTTTCGAACATGGCTGGGCCTGGCTCACCCTCCATCCAACCCACAAGCTCCTGGGGCAGAGGTGGCTCGCCGACCTCCTCCGGCCCGCCGACCTCCTCCGGCCCGCCGACCTGCTCCGGCTCGCCGACCTGCTCCGGCTCCCCGACCTGCTCCGGCTCCCCGACCTGCTCCGGCTCCCCGACCTCCTCCGGCTCCCCGACCTGCTCCGGCTCCCCGACCTCCTCCGGCTCCCCGACCTCCTGGGCGATGTCGGAGTCCTCCCGGTTGAGCTCTCCCTCCGCCGCCGCCCGAACCGCCTGCGCCAGTGGGGTCGCCTCGGTGTCTCGCTTCCGCCGCCGGGAGAGATCCGGAGCAAGGGGCTCCTCCTCCGCATCCGCCTGCACCTGTGCCCCCACCACATCCACCTGCACCTCCACGCCCTGCACCTCCATGCCCTGCACCTCCTTGTCGAGCGGCTCGTTGAAGACCAGGGCCTCCGACCCGGCCAGGGCCGCAGACTCCCGAGCAGCCAGCTCCATGGACTCCCTGTCGGCAACCCGGGTGACCGAGTCGGTGTCCGCCGAGGTATCCACGTAGAGCCCCTGGCCCTCTCGGTCCATCCTCCCGGCGTGCAGCAGGAGCTTCTCCTGGCGCTCCAGCTCTTGCCGCCGCTCCATCAGGTGGCGCTCCACCTCCCGCAGCTCGCTCTCCCTGCGCTCCACCTCCTGCATGCGCCTCTCCAGCGCGGCCTCGGCCTCCGGTGACACGGCCCGGTCCAGGATCTCCCGCTGCTGGAGATCCACCTCCAGCTCCCGCTGCTCGGCTCGGAGGCGCTCCTCCCACTCGGATAGCTTCGCCTCCCGGGCAACCACCGCGTCCTCCCTGGATGCCAGCTCTGACTCGTCCTCGACTGTGGGGCGAGGGGACCCATCCAGCGCGAGCAGGGCATCCGCCAGGGCGTCCGCGTAGACAACACGAAAGTCGAGAACGTAAGGCGGCACGGGGTGTCTCGAATCCTCGGCCAGGCGGGCGAGGAGGCGCCCACGCTCCTCCAGCTCCCTGGCCCGATAGGACGGCGGCAACACCAGGAGAAAAACGCGCGCCTCCTCGTCATGGTACACCACCGGAACAGCCACCAGCTCCAGCTCGTCGCTCCCGGTGAGCTGAACCCAGTTCAGGTCTCCCTCCACCAGCCGCCGGGCCAGGACCGGGTCGGTGGTGGCGTTGACCACCGTGTGTACGCGCACCGAGACGATGACGCCGTCCGGCCGAGTCCAGTGGACAGCCTCCATTCGAGTGGCCCCCAGCGGGCCCTCGAAGGGCTCGTTGACCGAAGCTGCCGAGGAGATCCCACCGGCGCTGGAAGGTGGCTTTGAAGTCATGACTTTCACCCTCGCGGCAAGAGCTGTTTTCGTCCAGATTATCCGTAGATAGCACATCCATGGCGGCCAGTAAACAGCGCCATTTCGGCCTGGGCTTGCCATGCACTCCCACGGTGATGGCATCTCGCAGGGCCATCGGACCACGGAGAGACACGTGAGCGACACTCGACATGAGACCCCGGAGGATGTTCTGCGCATGGCCGAGCAGGCGAGGGAGTACATTCGAAAGAGCCTGGACATCGAGGTTGACGGCACCTCAGACACCCTGCCCGGCGAGGGAGTACATTCGAAAGAGCCTGGACTTGGTGGACCACTATCTGGGTGGAGTCCCTGCCAAGGAGGAGCCCATCCGCGAGCTGGCGGCCTCTGCAGTGGAGAGCCCTCACCGGGGTTGATG
>JAJRWW010000506.1 GCA_024276595.1 Myxococcota bacterium | reverse complement strand
TGGAAGAACCTCGGCCCGTCGCCGCAGGCGTTGTCCGCCGAGAGCGGAGGTGGAATGCACACCCCGTATCGGTTGGACCCGCCAATGGACAAAAGCCCCTGCCCCCGCAGGCTGAGCAGGATGACGCGGTAATCGAGCGCCCGGGAGTCCACCAGGGCGGCGAAGTCGTCCAGCCCGTTTTGCACCTCCTCTATGGCGGGGGCCATGCTCACTGAGTTGTCCACGACCCAGATAATGTCCACGGGCAGGCTCTCCACCTGCGCCATGGCCGTGGCGCTCTCACAGGCCGCATCCGGATCCAGTGGGCCTCGGTCCGTGGGCACGAAGGCGTCGAGCTGACCTCCTCCGTCCATTGCAGAGGCGTCGGCGCTGGCGTCCGCGTCGGCGCCAGCGTCGGCAGAGCCGTCCGCGGCCCATGGACCACAGCCAGGAGCCAGGGCGAGCAGCGCCACGGTCGCGGCGGTCGCGGCGGTCGCGGCCAGGGCAAAGGGTCTGTGTAAATACAAATCAGCCTCCTCGGGTTACACCACCTATTTGAACGTATTTGGGGATATCTAGCAACTGCCAACAGCGCGCCATACACACTTGTGGTCACGCGCAGGATGGATAGAGTGTACTTTCGTGACAGACAGGAGCTCCAAACGGGGCGGGGCGCTCGGGCCACGCCCCCTCGACCCCCTCTCCGAGAGGCTCGTTCGCCGCCTGGCGGGCAAGCCCTCGCAGCAGCTCGACCCGGGTGAACGAAGCGCCGCCTTTGGGCTGGCCGAGGGCTATGTCTCGGTGGTGGCCAACCTGGCGCTCTTCGCCTTGAAGCTATCTTTGGGGATCGCCTCCGGGTCCATCGCGCTGGTGGCCGACGCGGTTCACACCGCCTCAGACAGCCTCACCTCGGTGGTGGTCATCATCAGCGCCTACGTGGCCAGAAAGCCTCCGGACGCAGAGCATCCCTACGGCCACGGCCGCGCCGAGTACATCGCCACGGTGATAATCGCCCTCCTGTTGGGAGTAGCAGGCTTCGAGTTCGGCAGAGGGTCTCTGGAGAGGATCCTGGCGCCCAGGGCGATCTCGGCCTCGTGGCTGGTGGTGGCCATCGTCGCGTTCACCGCGGCTGCCAAGGAGTGGCTGGCTCGCTACGCCCTGGGCCTGGCGGCTCGCTGCGGAAACCGTGCACTGGCTGCCGACGCCTGGCATCACCGCTCGGACGCCATGGCAACGGTGCTGGTGGCCGCGGGCATGGTGGGCTCGCGCTTCGGATTGCCCTGGCTCGACGGCGTTGCCGGGCTCGGGGTGAGCCTGCTGCTTCTGAAGGTCGCCTACGACATAGCCAAGGACGGCGTCGACTCCCTCATCGGCCGGGCGCCCGCACCGGAGGAGATCGCGGCGGTGAAGCGAGACGCGCGCAGCGTGGAGGGCGTCATGGGGGTCCACGACGTGGTGATCCACCAGTACGGCAACCATCGCTTCATCTCCCTGCACGTGGAGACGGCAGCAGATCCCTCTGCGGTGGACCTCCACCACCTGTCCGAGCAGGTGGAGAAGGCGGTTGCCCTCTCGGGCCACGGCTCGGTGTGCGTACACGTGGACCCGGTGGACCGCGATCACCCGGCCTATGACAGCCTGCGGGAGACAGTCGCCGAGCTGGTGCGAAGGGACCCGGAGATCAGCTCCTTTCACGACCTGCGGATAATCGGAGGCGCGGAGCAGTTCACCGCTGTCTTGGACGTCCGCTGTGAGCCGGGCTGTATCGACCCAGAGCGGGTCAGGGAGCGAGTAAAAGCTGCAGTGGGGAAGCGATATCCCCGGGCCTCGGTGGTGGTTGAGCTGGAGCCAACCTACTCATACTGACCCATGGGGCTCGGGCTCGGCCCCCAGGCTCGGGTTCGGCCCCCGAGATGCTTGGATACCGCCTGTCGCCTGGTGCTCGCCGTCAATAGGACCAGAGGCAGATGTCCACGTCCGGCCGCGGGTTGAACACGTACCCGTCGGTGATCCAGATGTAGTAGGTGGTGTTGGGCTGCACAGACGCTGTGCCGCTGTCGTCGAAGGTCCCGGTAGTACCCGCGGAGGTACAGTATAGGGATGCCCCCGTGTCACAGGGGCCCTCGGTGATCTCCAGGCCAATGTAGGCAGAAGATGCGTAGTTGGAAATGGCGGCGTCCCAGGCGAGCGTTGTCTCCCCGGCGCCGGTTGTGTACTCCACGACCACGTCTCCGCCCACAACGCCGTCACAGGTGAAATCGTGGTCGTTGCTCGTGTCGGCGAGGTCCGCCACCCAGGACCAGCAGTGGTGGCCGGTGGCGTCCAGCGTGTGGTTGGCAGAGGTGACGAGCGCGGGCGCCGCGCAGGTCAGGCCCGGGGGAGGTGCCGTGCCTGGCCCGATGTCGATGGTCGGATCCACCATCGTGCCGGTGCTGGTGGTGTAGTGAACGATCGTGTAGGTCGTGCCAGAGGTCATCCAGACGCTGCCCACCTCAAAACCGGCCGTGGAGCTGGTGGCGCACACCACCTCCGCACCCAGTGGAGTGCAGGAGCTGCCCTCGAAGACCGCCAACCTGCTCCCGGTGGAGCTGCCCAGGTTGCTGGCGTCGATGGAGTACCAGCCATCCGCCGGCGCAGTCCAGGTGTACCACACGGTGTTGTCCGCCGTGGTGTCGCAGGAGCCGCCCTCGCCTGCATCGGTGAAGGAGCCGCTGGCCTGGTAGGGGAGCCCGAGCGCGTCCAGGTCGATGGCAGTGGAGCAGATGCTGCCCGTTGGCGGGGGGGGCTGAGAGGAGATGTCGATGGTGGGATCCACCATGTCGTAGGACGCTCCGTCCGTGTAGAACATGACCGTGTAGGTCGTGCCTGCGTCCAGGTAGACATTGGAAACGGATATGGAGTTGGTGGAGGCTGTCCTGCACACCACCTCCGCCCCATAGGGCGAGCAGGCGGTGGTTTCGAACACCGCGACTCGCGAGTAGGGGTTGGAGAGCGTCTCCGTGTTCGTGGCGTCGATGGTGTACCACCCCGTTGCCGGGGGAGTAAAGCTGTACCAGACGGCGTGATCGGCGACGGTGTCGCAGGAGCCCCCGATTGCGCCGTTGGTGTTGAAGGCCCCCACCTCCTGGTGAGGCAAGGCCGTTGTGTCGAGGTCGATGGGATCCTGGCAAGTGGTCCCCGCTGGAGGGGGCGCGGCTGGCGAGATGTTGATGGACGGATCCACCATGAAGTACGATGGGCCATCGGTGTAGAACATGATCAGGTACGTCTGAGATGAATCCAGGTGGATGGGCGAGAGGGTCGCGAGGTTGTCTGAGTTGATGACGCAACCCACCTCGGCTCCATAGGGAGAGCAGGAGCTGGTCTCGAACACGGCGATGCGAGAGTAGGGGTTGGATGCTGTCTCCGCGTTGGTGGCGTCGACGGTGTACCACCCCGTCACCGGTGGAGAGTAGGTGTACCACACGACGTTGTCCGCGGTGCTGTCACAGGAACCACCAGTGACCCCAGAGTCGGTGAAGCTGCCCACGGTGGTGCCAGGAAGCCCGGTGGCGTTGAGGTCTATGGCATCGGCGCAGGTGAGCCCGGTGCCCGCCGACGGAGATGCCACGGTGATGGCCACGTCCACCGCGGCCGAGAGGGGAGCTCCGCACAGGTCCTGCACCGAGGTGGTCACCGTGAGGGTGTACTGGTCGCCGTCGGCAACCCCGAGGAAGGGGACCGTGTAGGTCTGCGGCCCCACCTGGATGACCGCGCCCATGGTGCCGCTACCCACAACGGGAGTCCACTGCAGCCCCGTGGTCACGCCCGACACGTCCTCGCTAAAGGTAAGCGTGTAGGTGCCGGAGGTCGTGCCCTGGGGATACTCGACCGCCAGCGAAGAGGTCACCACCGGTGCCCCTGGCACCGGATCGCTGCAGGTGGTGTGAAAGGTCCACTGGGGGCCCTGCACCGCGCAGTTGGCGTCCAGGGCCACCACCTGCCAGCAGTACCCTGTGTCTGGAGCCAGCGTCAGCCCGGTCAGCTCCGAGGCGGTCACGTTCTGAAATGCCGGGTCCGGGTAGGTGGGCGGCGGGCACGTGTCGCCGAAGTAGACGTCGTAGCTGCTGGCGCCGGCGCTGTCAGCCCAGCTCACGGACGTGACGCTGCTCTCGTCCACCTGGGTCGACTGGTGGGCCGGTGTCGGAGCCCCTGGAACCGCAGGACCACTCACCGCGCAGTCGATGACGCAGGTGGCCTCGCCGCCGGAGTCGTCGCACAGCTCGCCGGAGCTGGCGCAGTCGGTGCCTCCCTCCCAGTCCAGGCAGCCGTCCGGCCCGGTGACGCAGCTCTGGATGACCGTGCCGCTGCACTGGGTGTCGGCGAGGGTGTCGCATTCGTCCACGCACTCATCCATGCAGCTCGCGTCGCCCGTGTAATCCTCGCAGAGCTGCCCCCCCTCCGCGCAGTCCAGGGTCTGGCTCCAGTCCAGGCAGCCATTTGGGAGCGCCTCACAGGTCTGGATCCAGGAGCCATTGCACTGGGTGTCACCAGCCTCTGCGCACAGGTCCTGGCAGTCGCTGACACAGATCACGTTGCCGGTGGAGTCGTCACAGACCTGCATGTCCTCCCCACAGTCCACGCTGTCCGTCCAGCCCAGGCACCCGTCCGAGCCCCTCACGCATAGCTGCACAAAGGTGCCGTTGCACCTGGCCTCGCTCACCACCTCGCAGTCGTCGGTGCACCCGGGCCCATCGTCCCCACAGCCAACACCGACCGCGGTGGCCCCGAGGAGCGCTGAAACAAGTGTTACATTGACCAATAATGCCGTGCGTCTCACGATAACCTCTCACTGTAGCTTGTTGTCACAACCACCTGGGAGCCGGCACCCTGCGAGGCCCTGCGAGCCCGAGGGTGCGACGACTCCAAACCTTGAAGGTAGCACACCAGGTGCCAAAAGCGGCACGCCCCTCGATCCACTCCGCCGGCCAGGCCTGGGCTCCCCCTGAGCGCGGGGTGCTCAACGCATCCCACGGCCACCCGTTCTCTCCAGCATCTCGGCCAGATCGGATATCTGCGCCGATCCGAGGGCCTCGGTGAAGAGGAGGGGGAGCCTGGCAATTGGGCGGGCTGTTGCGCGCGCCAGCCTGCCCAGGTGTTGCTCGTTGATCTCTCTTTGGCGCTGGAACACGCGCGCCTCCTCCATCAAAGGGGCCAGGAGCCCTGCTCCCTCCACGGCCGCTGCGGACACCTGCTCCAGACCAACGGGAGGTCTCCCGCCGGGATATAGCCCATTTGCCACCACCCCCGCCACGTGCACTCCCAGCTCTGCGAGGGCTGCCTCCAGCTCCAGGGTCTCGGTGACCGGCAGCTCCTCGGCAAGGGTGACCAGGAGTGCAGCGGCGCGCCGGGAATCGGTCAGAAACGATTGAATAACGGAGGCGTCCCTCGATAGCATGGAGTCCGGAACGCTCCTGCCGATGGCCCGAGGGACGCTCAGTATCTTGATCAACTGTCCTGTGGGCGGCGCGTCCAGCACCACGAGATCGAAGCGGCTGCGCCCTCGCTCCACCTCGGTGGTGTGATACCAGGCCTTGCCCAGCATGGAGTAGTCGTCCAGGCCAGGGATGGCCCGCAGGAAGTGGCGCATGGTCCTGTTCTCCAGCACCGCGCGCACCACCGCCCGGAACCGGAAGATGAGCAAGCCATACTCCCGCAACGCGGTGCGGGGGGTCATGTTCACCACGCTCAAGCCAGGCTCCACCTCCTGGATCTCCGGCCCCACCTCCCCGGCTCCCAGAAGCTGCCCGGCGTCCACCCGAGACTCCACCTGCGCCAGCAGCACCCGCATCCCTTGCCGGGCCGCAAGGCGGGCCAGCACACAGGCCACGGTGGTCTTGCCCACGCCGCCCTTGCCCGCCACCAGCAGCATCCGCCGCTGGAGGAGATGGCCTAGGTCAAGCGGCTGTTGCTCAGGGGTCATGGCGAGCGTCGAGGGGCTACGAGGGTGGGGCCGTGGGGCCCTGGGAGGTCATCGAGGGGGAAGCTATGCACGCCCTCCGGAGGAGACGAAGGCGTGGACCTTCTCTGTCTCGGCGGGATCCACGTCCACGAACTTTACCCCCATCCCAGGCGGTGAACGCCGCCCCTCGGTCTGGTGAGACTGCACCCTCCAGGTCACCCGGGCCTTGAACGAGAAGGGGCCCAGCTCGGGCAGCTCGAAGTCCACCTGGACCATCTTCTCCGTGGCCGGCGGGGTGACGGTCTCGATGAAGGCCCCCTCTGCCGAGAGATTGTACAGAGAGCCCTGCTGGCGCTCCCCGTCCACCTCGAAGGAGGCGGGAAAACCGCCATAGATACGACGCTTGCGCCGGGGAATGCCCGCGCGCGAGTACAGCAGGTCGTTGGCCAAGAAAACTATCTCCGGCACCCGGATGCCAATGCCCAGGTAGGCGTCCTCGGTGAGGTCCACGAAGCCCACCATCTGGCCATCCCCGCGATCCTGCGCGTCCACCAAGATGACCCGGCGGTCCGGCCGGCTGATCCTCCGGGCCACGTCGTCGGGGCTCTCCCCGGCCAGCTCCGACCCAAGCACCACCAGATCCACGGCCGTGTCCCCCGCGAGCATCTCGAAGAGCTCGTCAAGGGACTCCACCGGGAGCACCCCGTACCCCAGGCGCTTGAGCACCGCCTCCAGGACGCTCCGCTCAGGCCCACGGTGATCCGCCACGACGACGGTCTTCTTCGAGTCTCGGGGGGTGCTCATGGGGGGGTATTTAATCACAGAAGCTGTGGCGTGTGAACAGGAAAAGGCTTCTGGGTCGGCCGCACGCACCTGCTTCATCAACGGCGCTCCCCCCCAAGCCAAACCTCCTCCCCGGCCTGCGCCGCATGCTAGGTCGGGAGAGCCATGCCCAGCGCCATGTGAGCGTACAGGAGCAGGTAGGCGGAGACGAACATGAGCGCGTCCACCCTGTCCAGGATCCCTCCGTGACCGGGGAGTATCGTCCCGCTGTCCTTGACGCCAAAGCTTCGCTTGAACACCGACTCTGCGAAGTCGCCCACCTGCCCCAGCAACGCCGCTGGCGCGCAGATGAGGACCACGTCCAGCCAACTGAGCTGGGGCATGTACCAGAGCTTGGCCAGGACACCGGCACCCACGGAGAAGACGGTCCCCCCGGCTGAGCCGGCCCAGGTCTTCTTGGGGCTCACCGCCGGGTAGATCTTCGGGCCACCCATCAACCGCCCCGTGAAGTAGGCGCCGGTGTCCCCGAACCAGCTAACGGTCATGGCCAGCAGCACCCAGTCCCCTGCCAGGTCGAGCCGCTTGAGCAAGGCCAGAGAGGTAAAAAGCAGGCCCACGTAGAAGATGATGGCCAGCCAGTATCCGATGCGAGGACCGATGGTGGCCATGTCCCTGAACCGAAACACCCCGTAGACCAGAACCAGCAGCACAGTGCCAGCGCCGATTGACAAGGCCCCGGCAGGGTGCCAGTACATGAGCGCCGAGAAGGAGACGCCGAGGGCCAGCACGACCCCCTTGTCCACCCGGTCCGAGCCGCCAGGCACCATGCCCAGCATCTCCCAGTAACCCACCGCGTTGGCAAACAGCACGAATATCCACAGGCCCAGGTGGTTCTCCCAAAGCACCAGGGCGACGACCGCCGGGCCCAGGACGAGGGCGGTGAGCACGCGCACCAGCAGGTTGCTCAACCTCGCCGGCCCAGGGGAGCCTTGCGCGGGCTCCTCGGCGCCACCTGCGACCCGGTCCAGGTGCTCAGTCATTGGCCTGCAGCAAAACCTCGACCTGCTCATCGGTGCGGCCAAAGCGCCGCTCTCTGTGGCGGAAGGCGTCCAGCGCCTCCTTGAGATCGTCCTCACCGAAGTCCGGCCAGAGGGTCTTGGTAAAAAACAGCTCAGAGTAGGCCGCCTGCCACAGCATGAAGTTGGACAGGCGCAGCTCGCCGCTGGTGCGAATCAGGAGATCCAGGGGCGGCAGGTGGGCCGACCACAGGAGCCGGCCGATGCGCTCCTCGTCCACCGAATCCGGGTCCAGCTCGCCCCTGGCCACCTGGTGCATCAACCTCCGCACGGCGTCTCCGATCTCCTCCTGGCCCCCGTATGACAGCGCGAGACACAGGTCCATGGACCTGTTGCCCGCCGAGTCTCTTATGAGCTCCTGGAGAGGATCGGCCACCGAGTCTGGCAGGCGGCTGGTCCTGCCAATGGTGGTGAGCCGGATGTCGTTTTCCATGATCTCGGCGCGCTCCTCCAGCAGGTAGCGCCGCAAAAGGGCCATCAGGCTCGCCACCTCGGCCACCGGACGATTCCAGTTCTGCTCGCTGAATGCGTAGAGGGTGAGCGCCCGGACACCCAGCCGCCGGCAGGCGCGCGTGACCTCTCGGACCGAGTCGGCCCCCCTGTTGTGGCCCTCAAAGCGAGGGAGCCCCCGCTTCAAGGCCCAGCGGCCGTTGCCGTCCATGATTATCGCCACATGACGTGGCAGTCCGTTATCCACCTTGGTCACGGGTCCGCACGTACCACAATATGCAACTCATAACAAGCACCACGCCGCAGCCGAGACGGGACAACGAGTCGAACCTGAAGCCGTGGATCATTCTTTGGATAGGGAGTATCGTGCGGTTGTGACTGTCGGGCTCAGCGCTTGGGCCCGACACAGGTAGGCACTGTTTTCCACGCTCGCACAAGATCTGTATCGACCCATGACCCTCTCTCCTTGCCGACTCTCTCACCCCGCCCTTGGTCGCTCCTGCGCTCTGCTCGTGGCTGCTGGCCTCGAGCTGGCGCTGGTGGCCGGGCTGACCGGCTGCCCCGACCCTGGCGGGACCTCCGTGGACGCGGCAGCAGACGCCTCCGTGGATGCAGCACCTGACGCTGGGCCCGCCTTCGAGCACCCTGCGCGGGTGCTCCGGGTCATCGACGGCGACACCATCGAGGTGGAGTTTCAAGGAGTGCAGATGCGCGTCCGCTTCTCCGGCGTGGACACTCCGGAGCTCGGCCCGCCGGCGGAGCCCTACGCCGACCAGGCCCGGCTGTTCACCTTGCAGAACGCCACCCCGGCCACCGAGGTGGGCCTGGAGTTCGACAACGACACCTGCGGATCGCTGCCTTTCCCCTCCTCGTGCTTTGACGTTTACGACCGAATGCTCGCCTACATCCGAACCGCGCAGGGCTATGACCTGAACGCCATGCTGCTATCTGCGGGCATGGCCAGGGTGTACGAGCAGGCCGACTTCGGCCGCAAGGCCGACTACCTGGCGCTCCAGGCGCAGGCACAGGCAGAGGGGCTGGGCATGTGGAGTCAGTAGATCGAGGAAGGCAACCAAACGCCGAGGAAGGCAACCAAACACCGAAGCGAGCCATCAACTGCTCGACGTGCAGGCCTGCCCCGGCCAGGCCAGGAGAGAGGACCCCCCATGAGCGACGACAGCCCCAAGACCCCCCCCAAGGTGTCCATTCAGATCGACGATCAGACGGCGATGGGCATGTACTCCAACTTCATGCTGGTGAACCACAACGAGAACGAGTTCGTAATAGACTTCGCCTACGTCCTGCCGGGCCCGCCTCGAGCCAAGGTGGGCTCCAGGGTAATCCTCAGCCCGAGGCACATGAAGCGGGTCCTGGCGACCCTGCGCAGCAACGTGGAGAAGTACGAGGAGCGCTTCGGGGAGATCGAGCCCCTTGCCGGAGACGCAACCCAGATCGTGCACTGAGGCGGCCTCTTGGCAAGGACCCGGGTGCTGGCTCTCCATGCTGGATCTCTCGTCTTGCCTTGCCCATTCCCAGGGCGATCTGCCATGCACCTGTGAAAGAGGATCATTCGCTCTCGGCGGCAACCATCACCTCTCAAGATCTCGGTAATGTATCAGGCACTTTCGTGGTTTTGCGTTGACGAGCTGCCACAAGTCAGATACTCCCAACTACGTTGACTTGGCCGGGGAACATCCCCAGAGGTACGGGTACGAGCATGGAGATCACTGTTGAGCAGGTGAGCCCCTTCTCGGTGGAGGCCGATGGGCTGGCCTACGCCGGGACCTCGACGGGGACCATGAGCGACGGCATGGGCGAGAAGATCCTCGCCAGGACCGGAGGGGATCTCCTGGAGGAGACCCTCGCCACCGCGCCCATCGCCGTCGGTGCCGCCACCGTGGTGGAGGTCTCCGGTCTCAAGGCTGCGAGCGTCATCTACGCTCCCATGAGGCTGGAGCCAGGCGACCGGCTGACGGTGGAGAACGTCCGGCGCTGCACCCGAGCGGTCCTCGTGGCGGCCAACTTCAAGCGCATGGCCAGCGTCGTCATTCAGGCGATCACCCCCGAGTCCGACGAGATGTCTCAGGCCGAGGTGGCAAGAGCGATGCTGGACGAGCTGCAGGGCTTCCGTCCCACAGGGGACCTGGCCGTCTTCCTCGTTCACGAGGAGGCGCAGGTCATAGACGGCCTGAACCGCCTCTCGGAGAACAACCGCTAGCCAGGCTCCGTCTCTAACCGACGAGCAGATACCCGACTCCGATCCCCCAGCTCGACACCCGATTTCTCCAGCTTGACACCCCACTGGATGTCTGCTAAACAGCCGAGGCTTTTCGGAGGAGCAAGAAATTGGCCACACATCCGCAGGCAGAGAAACGGGCGCGCCAGAACATCAAGCGGCGGGCCACCAATCGGCTTCACAAGACCACCATGCGTACCCTCATCAAGAGGGTCCGGGCCGCCATCAAGCAGGGCGACGGCGAGGAGGCGGCCAGGCTCCTGCCGGGCACCGTGTCGAAGATCGCCCGGGTTGCCTCCAGGGGCGCCATTCATCGTAACACCGCCGCCCGCACCATCGCCCGCCTCACCCGCGCGGTGAACAAGGTCCAGTAGACCCCCATCACCCGGTCCCAGCTCCATCGTCCCATCCCCCTGCATGACCTCTTCGGCCTCGGGCTCGAGCCCTGCCGCTGGCTCGGTCACCGCGCACAGAGACCTATGATGAGCCGCTCCAGGATCAGGTCCCTGGGGACCCTGGAGCTCTTGAGCGCTCTGTCGGCGCGGTGAATCTCGGCGTGGGCCGCCTGCACGGAGGCCAGGTCGAAGCGCCTGGCCTGGGAGCCAATCTTGCGCGCAACGAAAGGGGGCACCCCAAGGGCAGCAGCCAGCGCGCTGTCTCGGCGGCCAGCGGCAATCGCGGCCGTGGCCCGCCAGATGAGCCTGAACTGTCGAGCTATCATGAACAGGATCCGCTGCTGGGGCTCCCCGGTCTCCAGGAGGCTGTGGAGGCTCCCCAGGGCAGCGGACATGTTGCCAGCCCCCACCGCGTCGGTCAGCTCGAAGATGACCGCCTGCCTGGTCTGAGCCACCACGGCATCCACGTGCTCGGAGTCCACCAGCCCCCCTTCCCCCACGAACAGACAAAGCTTCTCCACCGCGCTGGCCAGGGCGAGGAAATCCGATCCCACCAGCTCCACCAGCAGCTCGCCCACTCCCGGGCCGAGCCGCGCGCCCAGCCGCTTCGCCTCCGAGTCCAGGAAACGCAGCAAGGGGGCTCCCTTCACGGGATCGAAGCGACCCAGGTAGCCCAGCTTGTCCAGGGTCTTGAAGAACTTCAGGCGGCCATCTACCTTGGTGGCGGTGAAGATCAGCACCGCCGATCTGGCCGGGCTCTCCACGTAGGGCAGCAAGGCATCGAAGTCCTTGGCCACCAGGGACTCCGCGTCTCGCACCTCCACCAGCCGCCGGTCGCCCATCATGGGCACCGTGAGGGCGAGCTGCACGATCTGGTCACCGCTAGTCTCCTTGGCGGCCACCTGGTCGTGGTTGAGCTCCGCTGCGGCGCCGGCGAGGACCTTCCCACGGATCCTGGACACTAGCCTGTCCATGAGCAGACGCTCCTCCCCGGCCAGGAAGTACACGGGCAAGAGCTGGTCGCGCTGCACCCCGCGCATCAGCTCGGTGTAGACATCCACCGTGGACCTGCGTCGTGCCATGCAATGCTCCTGGGGGGTCGAGAAGACGCCGCGCGGGAGGTCGAGGCTCCAGCGCGGATCCGAGCCCATCGCAGTGTGTCCCCGAAGGCGGGCGGGGTCAAGGCGCCTCACGAGGAGCCCGGCACCAGCGCCATGCAGGGGGCACAGCACGACGCTCGGCCAGGAGGCCAGGGGGCCCTACCAGCTCGGGCCACTTGTGGTATCAACGGGATGTGTGCAGCCCAGAAAGTGCAAATGGCCCGGCGCCGAAGCAGCTCCCAGGTGCGCTGCTCGCCGCCGCGATGACGCTCCTTGCGGGAGGCTGCCGCCAGGGCCAGAGCACCCTGGCCCTCCCCGCCCAGCCTCGCCGGCTAACCCTGGCGGTGGGCGCAGAGCCCCATGTGCCCCCCTCCACGGTGGCGCTGGTGCGGCTGGTGGCCGAGCAGGAGATCCTTCTCGCGAGACAGCCCATGGGGCTG
>JAJRWW010000505.1 GCA_024276595.1 Myxococcota bacterium | reverse complement strand
TAGTACCATGACCTACCCTACCCGACAAAGCCGACATCCATGCGGTCGCCGGGCCCAGCTTCATCTCGCGGGAGGAGGGGCTAGGTGTTTGTAAATCACTTTGCCGGCCCGAACGATGGCGATGGCAGCGGCAGCGCCGGTCCTTGCCATGGGCCCAGCAGAAGATAGAGTGGGGGGATGCAGACCTACCCATTGCTGGCGTCGCTCACAGGGGCTGCCCTCCTGGCCCTGCTCGTGGCCGAGCGCCTTGACAGCAGCCCGGGGCGCTGGCTCACCAAGCCCCTGGCTTCCGCGGGCTTTTTGGCAGCCGCCCTCTGTGGCGGCTGGCCAGGCACGGGCTTTGGCCTGGCCATCCTGGCAGCCCTGGTCCTCTGCCTTGCCGGGGACCTGCTGCTCATCCCCAAGGCCACCGGCTGGTTCGCAGCCGGCCTGGGCGCCTTCCTGGCTGGCCATTTGGGCTTTGCGGCGGCCTTCGTGCTGCTGGGCGTCTCACTGGCATGGCTGCCAGGCGCCCTGGTGGCCGTGACCTGTCTCGCGCTGCTTGTGCACCGCTGGCTCGAGCCCCACGTACCCGGGAGATTGAAGCTCCCAGTGAAGGCGTACATCGTGGTGATCTCGATCATGGTGGTGCTCGCAGTGGGCTCCTTCGGGCACCGTGGAGACGCGAGGGCCGGGGTGCTCCTCGCAGGGGCAGGGGCCTTCTTCGTATCGGACCTGGCGGTGGCCCGCAACCGCTTCGTCTCCCCTGGCTTTGTCAACCGGCTCTGGGGCCTGCCCCTGTACTACGGCGCCCAGCTTCTTTTCGCCTGGGTCGTGGCGACCGGACATTGACGCGGCGCCTGGGCTGAAGAACGACTGGGATCGGGCGGGGAGAGAGGAGCTGCCGGGATGGGATCAGAAGCTCGGATCCCACGGATCGGGGTCAGATGGGTCGCCGGGGTCGCCGGGGTCGCCGGGGTCGCCGGGGTCCACGGGATCGGGGCCATCCACGCACAGCTCGCGCACCGGCAAGCCGTCCTCGTAGCACCACTCGCAGAAGCCGCCGTCACCAAGGTCGCAGACCTCGCACATCACCCCGGGGCTCTCCTCCCACACCTCGCACATGGGCTCGGGGGGCGGAGGCTCGGTGCACTCGGAGTAGACCGGCATTCCCTCGAAGTCGCAGGTGACACAGTACCCACCCTCTGGATCGCGGCACCCCTCGCAGTAGACGCCCTCGGGCGAGTAGAACCCCTCGCAGGTGGGCGCCAGGCAGCTCGAGTAGAGGTCAAGGCAGGCCTCGGGGTCGGTGCCCATTGCCAGGCACTGGTCCAGGATCTGCTCGCAGGGAGGGGACGGGGGCTCGCAGGTCCACCACAGCTCCTCACACACCTCGGGAGGGTTGCCGTCCATCAGGCAGAGGTCGAAGGCCTCCTGGCAGGGCTCCGGCGGCGGCTCGCACTCCATGAGGATCATGTCGCAGATCTCCATGGGCTCTCCCATGGCCATGCACTCCTCGAACTGGATCCCGCAGTCCGGGGGCGGCTCGCATCCATCCTGGATCAGGATGCAGATCTCCGGGGGGGTGCCCTCCTCGAAGCAGCGGTCCAGCTCCGCCTCGCATGGGGGCTGGGGCTCCACGCAGGCGTCGAGGAGCGCCAGGCAGTGCTCGGCGGGCGACTCCTGCATGCAGTCCTCGAAGAGGCTCTCGCACAGGCCCGGGTCGCCCCCCGGGTCCGGGTCGACCCCTGGGTCCGGGTCGACCCCTGGATCGGGATCCGTTGGCACCTCTATCCCTGTCTCGGGCATGCAGCCCTCCTCGCCGTCGGCGGCCACAAAGAGCGGGATGACCATTACCAGCAATCCGATCCAGGTCAGGTTCTTGGTGAGTCTCATGATGTCTTACCTCCGGTTTGGGCACACTTGGGGACGGCCACCCCCTGTGGGCGTTACAAAACAGCTTCTATCTGTGAGCCGTGGGCTCCGGCCAGGACCGGCCGGCGGCCTACGGCAATGCTTCGGCTCTGACCACCACCGCGAGTGAGACCTGGGTGGGATCCGGACCCAGGTCGGGATCCATCACCACCAGCGCATCGTACACCCCGGCCGGCGCCTGGAAGACCACGCTCACCACCGCCCTGCCCCCGGGCTCCATGGGCTCGAAGAAGGCGAGGCTGGCCGTGGTGAAGTACGGCGCGGAGAAGCCCAGGTCCACCAGCGTGTGGGGATCCGGGCAGTCGCTGGTCACCACGATCTCACCGTAGAGCGGCTCCCCCGCGGGCCCCGAGCCCAGGTCCAGCAAGGGCGGCGTCACGGCGAGGCAGCCCAGCTCCGCCTCATCCACCACCACCACCTCCGGCGGGACGGCTCCAGCGGTGAGCACGACCCAGGAGAGGGCTTCGCCGCGCCCAACGGCAATGAGCCGGTAGCGGTCCGCGGCCGTGCCCGCAAGGAGCAGGTCAAAGGCTCCGCCCCCGGCGACAGGCCCTGAGACGTAGTCGAGCCCGTCCAGGTTGACCGCGTACACGAGGTCCGCGCCCTGTGTGGCGCCTGGGCTCCCGGTGAGAGCCACCTCCCCGGGGAGATCCTCCTGCATGAACACCGACTCGCCGGCGATGAGCACCGGCTCCGGGTTGGCGGGGCCGTTGCAGCCAGCGCCGAGGGCACCCGCCAGGAGGAGAGCCACCACGGCAATGGCAGCCATGACCGGGCTCCTCATGGGAGGCCTCCGGGGCCAGAGGAGATGTCGCCGGGGGTGAAGCGCGTATGTTGATTGTGTCTTCATTTCTCGCTCCAGGTACATTGCGATTTCCATGCCCATCTCCCCTGCTCCGCAATACTAGCTGGATCGCCGCGAAATAACACCCAAAGCTCGATCATCACCCGGAAGGGGCAACTTGCACATTGCACCTGGAAGTGTTACAAAATGTTACAGTTGTATCAGAAGTGATCGATCTGTGGAGCATCTCTCGTACCGCTACAGGGTTCTGGACGAGCTGGGACGCGGCTCCGAGGGGGTCGTCTACCGGGTGGTGGACCTGCTCGACAGCCGGGCCGAGCGCGCCCTCAAGCTCTCCTTGAGACCTGCGAGGGAGCCGGAGATGGCACGGCTGGGCCAGGAGTTTGGGCACCTCCTCCGTCTCCACCACCCGCGCATCGCTCGAGTCCACGACTTTGGCGTGCTCCACGAGGCCAAGGCAACCGATGGGGAGCCGCGGGCCTACTACACCCGCGACCTGATAAATGGCGTTCCACTGCCCCCCAGACCAGCGCCCGGGACCTTGCAGTGCTGGGCGGAGTCGCTCCTTCGCACCCTGGGCTTTCTTCACGGCCAGGGGCTGCTCCACCGGGACCTGAAGCCGTCGAACATCCTCCTGGCAGGGGGACCAGGGGACGACCAAGGGATGCCAACCCTCGTGGACTTCGGCCTCTCGGGCAGAGCCGAGGGCCCTGGAGCGGGGCCAGCCGGCACGCTGGCCTACGCCGCCCCGGAGCTTCTGGAGGGC
>JAJRWW010000504.1 GCA_024276595.1 Myxococcota bacterium | reverse complement strand
TCACCCGCTCATCCAGGCCGAGCAGCTCATGCCCTTCCTTCCGTTGCTGAGGGTGGACGGCCTGGATGAGGCCCTGGCCTGCGCCAGGCAGGCGGAGCACGGCTTCCGCCACACGGCCACCATGCACTCGGAGAACGTGGTTTCCATGAGCCGCGTGGCACGGGAGATAGAGACGACCATCTTCGTCAAGAACGCTCCTTCCTACGCGGGGCTCGGCTTCGGTGGGGAGGGACACACGACCCTCTCCATCGCCGGCCCCACCGGCGAAGGACTCACCTCGGCCCGCACCTTCACCCGCCAGCGGCGCTGCGTGCTGGCCGGCAGCTTCCGGATAGTGTGATGGCCTTGGCGGGAAGAGAGACGCTCGGCTCGCGCCCATCCCCTCAACAGCGGAGGGCCACCTTAGACCTCATGCGGGACATGGGCCTGGTGGGCATGGGGGGCGCCGGCTTTCCCACCCACAAAAAGTACGACACAGAGGTGGACACGGTGCTGGCCAACGGCGCCGAGTGCGAGCCGCTGCTTTGGACCGACAAGCGCTACATGCTGGGCTGGCCCGGCGAGCTGGTCAAGGGTCTGGAGGTGGCCATCGGGGTAGTGGGTGCTGAAAAGGGGGTCATTGCAGTAAAGGGAAAGTACCGGGCGGTGGTGGAGTCGGTTCGGTCCGCCATCATGGCTCGCGGCTCCGACGCTCCAACCATGGAGGTGTGCGAGCTCCCCAACTTCTACCCCGCAGGGGACGAGGTGAGCCTCGTGCAGCAAGCTCTGGGCCGAACGATCCCGGAGCTGGGCTTGCCTCTGGATGTGGGTGTGGTGGTGAGCAACACTGCCACGCTTTGTCACCTCGCCCGCGCCGTCTGGGCTGGCGAGCCCTTGACCTCCAGGCTCATCACCGTCTGTGGCGAGGTTCGGCGGCCAGCAGTTGTCCAGGCTCCGGTGGGCACGCCCATGGAGGACCTCATCGAGGCGGCGGGTGGCGTCACCAGGGAGGACGTGACCCTGGTGGACGGTGGCCCCATGATGGGTCGGGTGGTCCCCAGGGACGCCGCGGTGGGCAAGACCTGCAGCGGTGTGCTGGTTCTGCCCACCAGCCAGCCCCTGGTGCAACGCAAGCTGGAGGGGGCCGACGCCAAGCTCCGGGTCGCCCGGGCGGCCTGCTGCTCCTGCCAGGAGTGCACCGAGGTCTGCCCGCGCCACGCCCTCGGGCACAGGATATATCCCCATCGGCTCATGCAGTCGGTGGCCGCAGGCATCACCCACGACCTGAGGGCGTACCTGGGCGCGCTGCTGTGCTGCGAGTGTGGGCTCTGCACCGAGTATGGATGCCCCCTGTACCTGGACCCCTGCCGCATGAACATCGAGGTGAAGGGGCTCCTTCGCGCCCAGGGGATAGGCTTCCCGGATCCAGGGGCCACGGAGCCGAGCCCCTTCTTCGAGATCAAGCAGGTGCCGGCCTCCCGCCTGGCGGCTCGCCTGGGGCTTGGCAGATACCTCGGGGAGGTTCCCTTGCTGCCCGAGCCCCTGAGGCCAGAGAGGGTGGTGCTGGCGCTGCGCCAGGGGGTCGGCCAGCCCTGCAGACCCGTGGTCTCCGAGGGGGAGCGGGTGGTGGTGGGCCAGCTAGTGGCCGAGCCCGGTGGGGCAGTCTGCGCCGCCCTTCACGCCAGCATCGACGGTGTGGTCCACAGGGTGGACGAGACAGCCGTGACCCTGCGGAGGGATCCATGAGCACGAGCAGAGCAGTAGTCAGCGGTGGAGTGCTGGGTGCACTCCCCCCGCCGGTGGAGTCCCTGGGCTGCCTGGAGACGCGCTCCATCGCCCTGGGCATGGAGGCGGCGGACCACATGGTGAAGGCGGCGGAGGTGGACCTGATGATCGCCATGCCCACCTGCCCGGGCAAGTACCTCATCGCCGTGGCCGGCGAGGTGGCTGCTGTCCGGGCTGCTGTGGACGCGGGCATGGAGCCCGCCGGGGACTCCCTGGTGGACTACACGGTGATCCCGTCGGTGCACCCACAGGTCGTGCCCGCCCTGACCGCTGTCTCGGACCCTTCGCTGACCGGCGCCGTGGGCGTGCTGGAGACCTTCTCCATGTGCGCAGCCCTTGCGGCTGGGGACGAGGCCGTCAAGAGCGCAGAGGTGGATCTCGTGGAGATTCGGCTGGGGCGCGGCCTGGCAGGGAAGGGGTTCGTCATTCTCACGGGGCACGTGGCGGCGGTCCGCGCGGCCATCTCGGCGGCGGTGACATCGCTACAAGAGGAGGCGCTGCTCATTGCGACGACGGTGATCCCGTCGCCCCATTCGGCGCTCTTGGAGAAGATACTGTAAAAACCCAGAGGGGCAGCGCCCGCGATCCGGGCAGCGTCCGCCCCAGAAGGAGGAGACCGATGAAAGAAGCTCTAGGATTGATCGAGACGCGCGGGCTGGTTGGTTCCATCGAGGCCGCGGACGCCATGGTGAAGGCGGCCAAGGTGACCCTCATCGGCAAGGAGAGGGTGGGCGGCGGCCTGGTCACCGTCATGGTGCGTGGCGACGTGGGGGCGGTGAAGGCTGCGGTGGAGGCTGGCGCCGAGGCCGCCCGCAAGGTAGGCGAGCTCATCTCCGTGCACGTGATTCCACGCCCCCATGAGGACGTCGAGGCCATTCTCCCCACCGGTACCCCCGGGAGAAAGAAGTAGATCATGCGCATGGCCCGAGTGACCGGGCACGTGGTCTCCACCATAAAGGAGGCCAGTCACCGGCGCTACAAGATCCTCGTGGTCCAGCCGGTGAACCTCCTTGGAGAGCCGTCCGAGCCGAGCCACCTGTGCATCGACCTGTGCCAGGCGGGCATCGGCGACCACGTCCTGATCTTGCAGGAGGGCAACTCCATCAGGTCGCTCACGGACCAGCCCCGCGGTGCCGTGGATGCGGCCGCGGTGGGGGTCATCGACTACGTGCAGACAGGCGGCGCCCAGCACCGCCTGGGAGAGTCTCCGGGCTAGTCCTGGAGCAGGAGAGGCGACAGCGTGCCAGAGCTGGAGATCCAAGAGCTGGTGGAGGCGGTGACCAGGCAGGTGCTGGACCGGTTGATGCCTGCCGGACGAGCGCCTGCGCTTCCCACGGGGCCCTATGACCCGGCGCGCCCACTGGTGGCGGCGAACTGGAAGATGAGCTGCGCGAGCCTTGGGCTCGAGCAGTATCTCGCCGAGCTCGCCGCTGCCGACCGGGCCGTGGATGTGGTCATCTTTCCGCCCGCGGTGATGCTCTCGGACATGGCCCGGGCGGTGGTGCGAGTGGGGCGGCAGGACTTCCGTGTGGGCTCCCAGGACCTGCACTGGGAGAAGGGCGGCGCCCACACGGGCGAGCTGTCGGGGCAGCTAGTTCGCGCCGCGGGAGGGCGCTGGACCCTCGTGGGGCATTCCGAGCGGCGCGGGGCGGGCGAGACCGACGGGCAGGTGAGCCGAAAGCTCCGCGCTGGCCTGGATGCCGGGCTCTCGGTGATGCTCTGCGTGGGGGAGACCCTCTCCCAGCGACGGGATGGTTCCACCTTTCGCGTGCTGCGCAACCAGCTCCACGCGGCCATCTCGGGCCTCTCTCCGCTCCTGCCCTCTCCGGCGCGGTTGGCGGTGGCCTACGAGCCCATCTGGGCCATCGGAACCGGGGAGGTGGCCACCGCGAGCCAGGTGCAGGAGGCGGCGGCCTTTGTGCGGCGGGTGCTGGAGGAGCTGCTGGGGTTTGGGCGAGCTCGGGACACGAGGGTGCTCTATGGCGGGAGCGTGAAGCCGACCAACGCCGCCGAGATCATGGCGTGCCCCGACGTGGGGGGGCTGCTGGTTGGTGGGGCGAGCCTTGCTGGGAGCTCCTTTCGTGAGATAGTGGACGCGGCAGGGGCCGGCATATCGGGCAGGAGAAGACAGTGAAACCACTGGTATTGATAGGTGCCGACCACGGAGGGGTGGCCCTCAAGGAGCAGCTCGCCATGTGGCTCGTGGAGAGGGGCTATCCCCTCCGCGACATGGGCACCCACAGCACCGCCCCGGTGGACTACCCTGACATCGCATTCCTTGTGGCGAGGGGAGTGGCCGAGGCTCGCGCGGGGGGCCAGGAGGCCTTCGGCGTGATGATCGACGGCGTGGGTGTGGCCTCCTCAATGGTGTGCAACCGGGTGCCATCCATCCGGTCGGCTCCCTGCTGGAACGAGTTCTCGGCCAGGTCGGCCAGGGAGCACAACGACGCCCAGGTGATGACCCTGGGCGGGAGGCTCATTGGAGACGCGCTGGCCTGCAAGCTCCTGGAGACCTTCTTGACGACCCCCTTCGGCGGGGGCAGACACCAGCCACGGGTGGACAAGATCCACCTGCTGGCCGGTGAGCCGGCCCGGTAGCCGGGCGGCGGAGGAGCAAATGCTGCTGGCACGCGTAGTGGGCACAGTGGTGGCCACCGTAAAGGATGAGAGCCTCAAGGGGATCAAGCTCATGGTCGTGCAGGTCCTCAACGAGGACGGCACTCCGCGGGGGCGCCCCGAGGTGGCGGCTGACGCGGTGGGGGACTGTGGCCCCGGGGACCACGTCTTCTTGGCTACCCGCAAGGAGGCGGCCTTTCCCCTGGGAGATCTCGTGCCGGTGGATCTCTCCATCGCCGGCTTCGTGGACAAGGTGACCGTGCCAGGGTGATCGCAACGGGCAGAAACAACTGACAGCATCTACAATCGAACGGCTGGAACTGGAGAAGCACATGAGCACGAAAGAGGCACTCGGACTGATCGAAACACGCGGCCTGGTGGCGGCCATCGAGGCCGCGGACGCGATGGTGAAGGCGGCCAATGTCAGCCTTCAGGGCAAGGAGCTGGTGGGCGGCGGACTGGTCACCGTCACCGTGCGAGTGGATGTGGGGGCTGTCAAGGCGGCAGTGGAGGCCGGCGCCGAGGCTGCGCGCAGGGTGGGAGAGCTGGTGTCAGTGCATGTGCTCCCGCGCCCTCACGAGGAAGTTGAAGGCGTGCTCGACTGATCCCACCCCACACAGCCTGGAGCGCCCTGGGCGGCTGGCCGGCGCTCGCGGAGGTTTGGCATGGCCAATGACGATCTGATCAAGTCCATCGTCTCACAGGTGATCCAGCGGCTCGCCGCCGAGGACGCGACCCCATCCGGTGCCGCGCGGGACGCTGGCAGGGGGCAGGCCGCGGCAGGGAGCTCCGGCGCTGCCGTGGGCAAGGGTGTCGGCGCTGGGATCGGGGGGCTGGCCGGTGGACATGGAGCCCTGTCGAGCTCCGCGGCCCCCGCTCCTGCACCCAGGGGCGCTCCCAGCGCCCTCGTGGTCCTCACCGCCGGGGACGCGGCCCTGGACGAGGTCCACCGGCAGATGTCGCTGCTGGGGGAGCGCTACTCGAGGCTGCTGGTGTACCTCTCCCCCTCTGCGCGAAAGGTGCTCGACCTGCCGGCCATCCGGCGGAGCTGTCCCGGTGGGGAGCTGCTCGGCGCGGAGGTGACCCACGAGCTGCGGGCTCTGGTGGAGAGCTGCGAGGCTGTGTACCTGCCAACCTTGACCCTCTCCACCGCCTCCAAGATTGCGGCTTTGGCAGGAGACTCCGCCGCCTCGCTCATGCCCATCTACGCCCTGAGTCGGGGGAAGACAGTGGTTGCCGCGAGCAACTCGGTGTTCGGATTGAGGCGAGACCTGCCTCCCGCTCCAGAGGGGTTTCGCCAGCGGGTGGATGCCCTCTTTTCGGAGCTGGCCGGGCTGGGTGTTCAGGTGGTGGACATCGCGCAGCTCGCCGGACGGGACCCGGCCGGATCTCCCTCGACGGGAGCGCCCCGGGCTGCCTCTGTGGCGCGCGGCGGTGGCTCATGCTCCGAGGCATGCGATGCCTGCGGAAGATGCGCGGAGAAGAACGAGCCTGGCGTGAGATCTCTCGTGCAAGGTGGTGCTCATCGCATCGGGGCCGCTGCGGGCACCCTGGTTTCGGACCGAGGTCTCGCCGGGCTCATAGACCACACCCTCCTGAAGGCGGACGCCACCGAGGCGGACATCCGAAAGCTCTGTGAGGAGGCGCGGGAGCACCGCTTCGCGTCCGTGTGCGTCAACCCCACCAACGTGGCCCTGGCGGCGAGGTTGCTCCAGTCCAGCCCGGTGAAGGTGTGCACGGTGATCGGGTTCCCCCTGGGTGCCACCACCCCCACGGCCAAGGCCATCGAGACGAGGGACGCCATCGCCAACGGCGCCACCGAGATAGACATGGTCATCAACGTGGGCGCCCTGAAGTCCGGTGACGATGACCTGGTGCGGCGGGACATCTCAGCCGTCGTGGAGGCCACGGGCGGACAGGCCCTCGTGAAGGTGATCCTGGAGACCGCGCTCCTGTCCCGGGAGGAGAAGGTCAAGGCCTGCCTCCTGGCCAAGATGGCCGGTGCCCACTTCGTGAAGACCTCCACGGGCTTCTCCACCGGAGGTGCCACCGCTGAGGACATCGCGCTCATGCGCGAGACCGTTGGCCCCCAGATGGGCGTCAAGGCATCGGGCGGCATAAAGAGCGCCGAGGACGTCAAGACCATGGTGGCCGCAGGCGCCACCCGGATCGGCGCCTCCGCCTCGGTGGCCATCGCGAGGGGTGAGGCCTCGGCCTCTGGCGGATACTGACTTCCCCCGGTTCGGCTGCGGCGGGCGCCCCCTGTCCGCCTCTCCATCGCACATCTACTCCCGGCCCTTTGCAAATTGGCTGGAGTAGCTTACCCATTTGGTGCTATTTGTCTCTGTGCGCCTCCAGGATCGGAGCGCTGAGAAAGAGAGTGGACACATGAACAAGACACCCAGCCGCACCTTTTCCGGGCGCCCGTCGGCGGTCGCCTGTGCCGCGGTCTTTGTGGCGGCCATGGCGGCAGCTCTGTTCTCCGCGGTGGCCCCGGTGCGGGCCGCGACCTTTGACGAGACCACCGGTCGCCTCTCGCTGGACGCCACGTCCTGGTCCCTGCCCTTCGACACCCTCTCGGAGCTGACCGGCGACCTGGATGCATGGGTTGCAGATCCCGACGGCGGTGAGCTGTCCGGGCCCCAGGTGGAGGCCCTGTTCGTGCCGGACGCCTCGGGGCTGGAGGGGCTGGGCTACCTCCGCATGGGCGGTGAGGTCCGCACCCTGCGGCTGAGCATCGCCAGCCTCGAGTCGCGCTTTGCCGGACGTCGAATCGAGGTGAGGTTCTGGCAGCGACCGGAGGGGACCCGCCTGAACGCCACCTTGGAGTGGCTCATGTCGTCTGGACCAGGGGATGAGGACCCGGCCCTGGTGGGGGTCTTTCGCTTCCAGCCCACCGGGCGCGTCACCGATGATGGCTGGGAGGAGTGGACCTCCGGCGAGGTGGACTTCATGGCAGCAGGGGTCCTCCCGCCCACCTACCTGGAGCTGGAGGACGTCCAGCCCGACAGCTACTACTCCTACGAGACCTACCGGGAGGACATCCACGTGAGCCTGGACGCGCTGGAGATCCTGGACGTTGGCCCGGCGCTGGTGCCCGACGCCACCTGCGTGCCAACCGAGGCCAGGGAGCTCTGCGGTGAGCAAGGCCTCTGTGCCCTGGGCCGCTGCATGGACTCTGCCACGGTCCTGGGCCCTGCTGCTGCGGATCCGGAGATCAGGGATCAGTACCTGGACCGGCTGGGCTTCCAGTTCCGGAGCTTCGAGGGTGGCCGCATGCCCCAGTCACTCATGAACGTCCTTCTCTCAGCGCTGGAGGTGGCTCGGGGCTCGGCGTCGCCCCTTGTGTACTGGGGGCAGATACACAAGGGCGTCAACGC
>JAJRWW010000503.1 GCA_024276595.1 Myxococcota bacterium | reverse complement strand
CGCGGGGTGCGGGGGAAGGGGATGACGTCACGGATGTTGGCCATGCCCGTGACGAACTGCACCGTGCGGTCGAAGCCCAGACCAAAGCCCGAGTGGGGGACGGATCCGTACCGACGGCTGTCGAGGTACCACCAGTAATGGGCGGGGTCCAGCCCGGACTCGCCTATGCGCGCCTCCAGCACCTCCAGCCGCTCCTCGCGCTGACTCCCGCCCACTATCTCGCCCAGCCGGGGAACCAGCACGTCCATGCCGCGCACCGTCCGACCGTCGTCGTTGAGCCTCATGTAGAACGCCTTTATCTCCTTGGGGTAGTCGGTGACCATGACCGGCCGGCCGATCCTCTTCTCGCACAGATACCGTTCGTGCTCCGATTGAAGGTCCTTGCCCCAGCTCACAGGGAACTCGAAGCTCTCCCCGGAGCCCTCCAGCATCTTGACCGCCTCGGTGTAGGTGATCCGCTCAAATGGGCTGGAGACAATGTGCTCCAGGGTCTCCTTCACGGACCTGTCTACGAACCTCGCGAAGAAGTCCATGTCCTCCTCGCACTCCTTTAGCACCGTGCAAAACAGGTGCTTGAGGAAGCTCTCGGCCAGGTCCATGTTGCCGTGGATGTCACAGAAGGCCATCTCCGGCTCAGCCATCCAAAACTCTGCCAGGTGTCTGGATGTGTTGGAGTTCTCCGCGCGGAAGGTGGGACCGAAGGTGTACACCTTCGACAGCGCCAGGGCGAGCAGCTCTGCCTCGAGCTGGCCGGAGACCGCGAGATAGGCGGGCCTGCCGAAGAAGTCCTGGCTGTAGTCGACCTCACCCCCCTCTCCGCGCGGAGGCTGCGCCAGGTCGAGGGTGGTGACCCTAAACAGCTCCCCTGCCCCCTCGGCGTCCGAGGCGGTGATGATGGGGGTGTGGACCCACAAAAAGCCCCGCTCCTGGAAGAATGTGTGGATGGCGCTCGACAGGACATTGCGCACCCGGAGCACCGCGCCAAAGGTCCTGGCCCGGGGGCGCAGGTGGGCGAGCTTCTCCCGCAGCACCTCGAAGCTGACCCGCTTCTTCTGCAAGGGGTAGCTGGCCGGATCCGAAGCACCCAGCACCGTGGCTCGCTCCACCTGGATCTCGAAGCGCTGCCCCTTCCCCGCCGACTCGACCAGCTCTCCAACCACCTCCAGGGCCGCCCCGGTTCCCACCGCCGACAGCTCCTGGAAGTCGGAGTGGCCCTCGAAAACCACCGCCTGCAGGTCCGCCAGGCAGGAGCCGTCGTTGAGCTGCACGAATACCACGTGCTTTTGGGGCCGCACCGTGCGCACCCATGCCTGCACCCGCACCACGCCGCCGGCCTCGCTCCTGGCCAGAATGTCGCGGATCATGTCCCTTGATGTGACGCTCATCCCGTTGCTCCTTGATCGTTGGCGGCGCCGTCCAGGCGCCCGGGCAAGCTGCCTGGATGCAGCTCGCCTCCAGGCGAATGGCTCAGCCGTAGAGAGGATATAGCTCCGAGCGGTTGCCGCCGATGCCCAGGCCCCACGCCAAGATGGGGGCCCCTGTCTCGCAGCGCACGCGAACCACAGAGGGCTTGCCCACGGCGAAGGCATCCTCGGTCATCTTCACCTGGTTTCTGGAAAGGCGGATCGGCCCCTGAAGAGAACGGAAGGGCCCCCCGCTCACGGCCACCTCCACGCTCACCTGCGCGTCCGTGGCGTAGGGATTGGCCAACAGCATGTGGAACTTGTCGCCAATTGCGATGGTGGCGTGAATCTGGCTGCCCACGGCGTAGGCCACAGGTCGCAGCAGCGCGCAGGAGGTCAACCCCTTCCCAATGAGCAGCGCCGAGGCGGTGAGCAGGGAGTTCCGCGCCCCCCGCACCGCCACCAGCCCCACCATGTTGGCCCCCACGAAGCGCGCGAGGTTGTCGGCCTTGGCGTCCCCTCGGGTGGTGACCGAGCCGCGCTCGGGCACATCCATGAAGCGCCTGCAGAGCACCTGCTCCCCCTGGGCGCCGTACACCTCCACCTCCACGTCAGTCACCTCGTTGCCCAGGTGTGTAAACAGGGCGTCCGCCCTCGTGGCGTGGGAGAAGGGGAAGAAGAATGTTCGACCAAGAACAGGCATCGTCGTCTCCGTGATGGCCCCGCTGTGGTCCAGGATCATGCCGTGCCCTGGCGCGTTTGTCCACTCGGGATCGCCCGCCCCGGGCTCACGGCGACTGGCCGAGCCTGGCCACGTGCCTCAGCGGCTGGCCCCCTTGCGGCGCCTTATCTGGCGGGCCATCTCGTCGAAGCGCACGGTCATTCCCAGGGAGAAGGCCATGAAGGAGCCCCGGTAGGTCCCGCGAGACATGTCCGAGACCTCAGGCGCTGCAGAGGGGTCTGCGCAGCGGGCGGGATCTGGCGGAGTGAAGGCGTCGATGGGCTGCAGGCAGGAGTGCTGCACCTTGCGTCTGGAGCGGAAAGACCATGGCCTCCAGCGATCCCCCGTGCCGTTCCACACATAGGCGAAGCCCAGGTGCAGGTCCATGCCCATGATGCGATAGCTCACGCCGGCATAGAGGCCGAGGCGCGCCCAGGCCGCGTAGTCCAGGCGCGTGTACTCCAGCGGCGAGGCGTCGTTGCCGTAGTATGTGCCCAGGCGAAAGGTGAGCCACCCACCTCCCAGCTTTCTGGGCACGGTGAATGAGCCTCCCAGCCGGAGCTCCACCACGTCCTGGTAATGGTGCGGGAGGGCAAAGACCTCCATGGGCGTCCCCAGCATCCGAGCGTTGAGCTGCGTGTCGAAGGACCTCAGCGCCGACCAGCGCTCCCAGACGAGATCCAGCTCGATGTCCGCCAGGTCAGGGGCCTCGGGGTGACCCTTGATCCGCCAGCGGTAACGCAGGCCCGTGCGCAGCACCAGCGGGAGCTGCGAAACCAGCCCAGCCTTGTTCTTGACCGGACACCAGTTGCCCTTGGAGTCGTCATCGCAGGTGCGACCCCACTCGATGACGCTGCTCATTGAGGAGTAGGAGGCGGGCAGGTTGATCCAGGCGTCGCCCTTGGTGGACGCCCGGACAGGCAGCCGCACGGAGGCGCCGAGAAACAGCCCGGCGACCGGGTTGGCCAGCACGGAAAAGAGCCCGGTGGCGGCGGGCCCCTTGGTGTTGATGCGAAAGCGGATGTCCCCATCTGGATCGTAGGTGGGGTCCAAGGGCACGTAGACCGAGTAGTCCAGGTTGGCGTACACCACCTGCAGGGCGGCGCCAAGGGAGAGCCAGTCCACCGGCCGATAGGCGGCGGCGACCGTAAAGTAGATCACGATGACGTTCAGGTCCTCCACGTCGTAGCGGGTGGGCCCCGGCGCGCGCACGCTCCTGCCGTCGGGATCGGTGACGGTGACCGACATGGGGAACTCCCTGCGTCCCACCGCGTGGGGGCCGTAGCCTCCAACGGCAAAGGTCCACCGCTTCAGGCCGAGGTCAAAGGCGGCGGCGAACATGGGGATGTAGAACGCCCCCTGGAGGTTTCGGCACACCTCGGGATAGGGCTGGCCAGCATAGCGGTAGGGCCCGGGGGTGCCGGGGTAGGTGCCCGCGCGCTTGACGCACACGTTCTGCCTGATGAGGTTGTTGTCGAAGGTGGCGCTGTAGCCCAGCTGAAACCCTAGCCCTGCGGGGTTGAGCACTATTGCGGTCGGGTCGTCAGCCTTGGCCGAGAAGGCCCCGGCACGCCCAAAGGAGCGGGTGCCGTTGTCGGGCCACTCCATTCCGCCCGCGCGCGCCGGGCCAGAGCCGAGGGCGAGACCCAGCACCACGCCGGCCAGACCGAAAAACGCTCGCTCCATGACACGGTCTGCACGCTTCAACTCTGCGCTCCTTGATGCCTCTTGATGTGAACCAGCAGCACGGAGATGGCCGCGGGCGTCACGCCCGGAATGCGCGACGCCTGGCCCAGGGAGAGGGGCTGCACCCGGTCCAGCTTCTCCTTGACCTCGTTGCTCAATCCGGCCAGCCGATGGTAGTCCAAGTGGCGCGGGATCTCCAGAGATTCGTTCCGTGCGAATCGGTCCGCCTCAACCCGCTGCCTCTCAATGTAGCCGGCATACTTGACCCGGATCTCCACTCGCTCGGCCTCCTCCGGGCTCAGCCCGTCGTCTCCCCAGCCCGCCGAGAGCAGGTCCTGGTAGCCCAGCTCCGGCCGGCGCAGCAGCTCCTCGAGTGAAAGGGGCTTGCCAGGGGGGCGCGTACCCATGGCTCGGAGCCGGTCTCGGGAGGCCGCGTCTGGTCGGACCATCACCTGGCGCAGCCGCTCCAGCTCGGCCTCCATCCGCTGCTGGGAGCTGACGTGAGCGCGCCAGGCATGGTCGGGCAGCAGGCCCAGAGCCCGGCCGCGAGAGCAGAGGCGCTCAGGGGCGTTGTCCTCCCTGAGGAGCAGCCGAAACTCTGCCCTGGAGGTGAACATTCGATAGGGCTCCTGGGTCCCGCGCGTGACCAGGTCGTCCACGAGCACCCCCATGTAGGCATCCTGGCGTCCGAGCACAAAGGGTGCGTGGCCAGGGCCGTCTCTCACCGACAGAGCTGCGTTCACCCCTGCCAGCAGCCCCAGCCCGGCCGCCTCCTCGTACCCGGAGGTGCCGTTGATCTGTCCGGCCAGGTAGAGCCCCCTGACCCGCCGGGTCTCCAGGGTGGGCTCCAGCTCCCTGGGGTCCACGAAGTCGTACTCCACGGCGTAGCCAGGATGCACCATGCGGGCCCTCTCCAGGCCCGGGATGGTGCCCAGCAGGGCCCGCTGGACATCCTCTGGCAAGCTGGTGCTGATCCCGTTGGGGTACACGAGGTCCGAGGCCAGCCCTTCCGGCTCCACGAAGACCTGGTGGCTGGTGCGCTCGGGAAAGCGCACAACCTTGTCCTCGAAGGAGGGACAGTAGCGAGGCCCCACGCCCTCGATCCGTCCCGAGTACAGGGGAGAGCGAGGCAGCGCCTCACGGGCCACGTCCCGGGAGGCGACGGTGGTGTGGGTGATGTGGCAGCTCACCTGCGGCAGGGGCGGCGGCGGGCCGTGGAAGGAGAGCCGGGGCGGCGGGTCCAGCCCGGGCTGCTCGGTCATGGCCGCGAAGTCAACGGTGTCCGCTGCCAGCCGCGGCGGGGTCCCGGTCTTGAGCCGCCCGAGGGGGAAGCCCAGCGCCGCCAAGCTGGCAGAGAGCCCTGTCGCGGCGGGCTCCCCCAGCCTGCCCCCGGTGAACGAGCGCTCGCCCACGTGCAAGAGCCCCCGCAAGAAGGTGCCGGCGGTGACAATTACCCGGCGCCCGGTGATGACCTCCCCCCGGGCGGTGAGCACTCCAGCGATGGTCCTCCCCCGGGTCAGGAGCTCCTCCACCAGCACCGCCCGCACCTCCAGGCGTGACTCCATTTCCAGCAGGTCCACCATGGCAGCGCTGTAGCGAACCCTGTCCGACTGGGCCCTCGTGGCCCGTACGGCCGGCCCCTTGCGCATGTTGAGGCGACGGTACTGAATGCCGGCTCTGTCGGCCACCAGCGCCATGCGCCCGCCCAGGGCGTCGATCTCACGCACCAGGTGGCTCTTGGCCAGACCTCCGATGGCGGGGTTGCAGGACATTCGGGCCGCTGCCCCCGGATCCATTGTCAGCAACAGGACCCTGCATCCGAGCCGCGCGGCGGCCAGCGCGGCCTCGCAGCCGGCGTGCCCGGCGCCCACCACCAAAACATCCGCGTCTCGCTCTTGGCCCTTTGTCATGGCTCCTGGTCTCGGCGAGCCAGCATGACAGCGCCTGGCGCTCTTGACAAGCCGGGCTCGGCCGGAGTAGCCCAGGAGCCAACCATGGGAAGCAACGCCAACCACACGGCCATTCAGCACAAGCTCTCGGACCTGATGCAGCACCGGGTGCGCGAGGTGCTCCTGGTCTCGTCCCTCTACGACTCCTACATCCTCCAGGAGGATGGGCACCTCACCGAGAAGGTGTACATGGAGTACGAGACCCTCAACCTCTCCTCCGCGCCGCGCTTCACCCATGTCTCCACTGGCGCCGCGGCCCTGGAGCTGGTGAACCTCCGCCGCTTCGACCTGGTGCTGCTGGTGACCCGACTGCTGGACATGGACATCCTCCGCTTCGCCAGGCGGATCAAGGACAGGCCCCACCCGCTGACGGTGGTGCTGCTGGCGTTCAACAGCCGTGACCTGGCGAGCCTGGAGCAGATCGTAGACGATCCCGCAATTGATGGCGTCTTCACCTGGAACGGGGACGCCAAGATCCTGCTGGCCATCTCCAAGTACGTGGAGGACCGGGCGAACGTGGACGAAGACATCGCGGTGGCGGACGTGCGGGTGATCCTGGTGGTGGAGGACTCCATCCGCTACCACTCGTCATTCCTCTCGGTCCTCTACCCGGAGCTAATGATGCAGTCGCAGTCGCTGGTCTCCGAGGGGATGAACAGGCTGCAACGGCTCATGCGCATGCGCACCAGGCCCAAGGTCCTGCTGGCCCGTAGCTTCGAGCAGGCCACCGAGCTGTATCTGCGCTACGCGGAGAACCTGATCGCGATAATCAGCGACGCGGGGTTCCCCCGGGAGGGGAAGCACGACCCCGACGCGGGGGTAAAGCTGCTGTCGCGCATCCGTGAGGATGCGCCTGATCTGCCCATCCTCCTGCAGTCCTCCGAGCAGAAGTACGAGGCCATGGAGGCCGAGCTCGGGCTGCTGTTCGTAAACAAGCACTCGCAGCGCCTCCTCCAGCGCATCCGCCTCTTTTTGCGGGACTACCTGGGCTTCGGGCCGTTCATCTTCCGGATGCCGGACCGCTCGGAGATCTGCCGTGCCAACGATGTCCGGGAGCTGGAGCAGTGCATCCTACAGGTGCCCGCAGCATCCCTGGAGTACCATGCATCCCGCCAGCACTTCTCCAACTGGCT